>JBDSJW010000258.1:0-12380 GCA_039917235.1 Kapaibacterium sp. (SeqCode)
ACTCTGTTCCGATGTCGTTCCATCATAACGCCTTCAGCGGTCATCCCCGATGCGCCATGAGCCGGAAGCCGTGAGCGCCGCCGCTCCAGCCCGGTTAAACCGAATGTCTTCGTCTCGGTTCACAGGGAATCTTTCAACCCTCCCCGCATCATGCCGCCAACCAGCATCTCCTCAGGGGGGATGCCGGATGAAGTAATCGTGGAGGAGTGGCCCGGCCGGTAAGGGCGGGCGGCCATCAATCGTTTTCAAGGTATCGTTCAAGTCATCTCTCCACCAGGAGTGTTGCAAGCACCCGTATGAAATTATACTCTCTACTGGTCGCCGTGATGCTGATCGGCGCATCCGCCGGGCTTTGGGCACAGACCACATTTGTCGGCTTCGGGCCTACCTATTCGCTGCCGCAGGCATCGTTCGACTCCACCAACAAGGGATCGTTCGGTGGGTCGGTGGTCTATGCATCGCGTAAATACTGCCAGCTCTGGACCGGGCTGCGGCTGAGTTATACATCGTTCCAGCGGAAAACCGACACCACGCGGAGCTACTATACCACATCCGTCATGCTCTCTCCCGAGGCGCGTTATTTCTTCGCGCAGCCGCTCGATTTCCCCTTCTACGTTCACGCGATGCTGAACCTGAGCGGCATCGGCGGCACTGATTCCGCCACGCGCGCGGGGCTGGGGCTTGGCCTTGGCGTGGGATATCTCCTCTTCTACAATTCCAACTGCTGCGGCTGGTTTCTCGATCTCCACGCCCAGTACCAGTTGCCGAACCTGATCCTGCGCGACAGCTCCCGGCCGTCGCTGCCGTCGATCCTGGTCGGCCTGAGCTTCAATCTAGGACTCTGACATGACGACGTTTTCTACCACGCCCGGATCGATATACAGGTCGCTCCTCCCGATTCTTCTGCTTGCCGGGTGCGCCCTGATCCTCGCCGCATGCTCCACGGCAAAGCGCTACGACGATGCCGTCCGCATCACGCCGGAGAAGGAGGGGCGCTACAACAGGGCACCAAACACGACAACCCTCCGCGACGGACGAACGCTGCGCGGGATGGTGAAGGAGATCCGCATCACCAACCATCGCGATAAGGCTGGGAAGATCGATACCACGGGGCGGCTTGATACCACCTTCGTCTTTGTGGCGACCGGCGCCGAGGATAAGAAACAGAACTACGAGATGATCCCGTACGCCGATATCCAGCCGGTGGACAGCGCGTTTGATATGGTGGAGTACTGGAACCCGGTTCTCGGCTCCCCCGATATCCGGAAGGTGCCGGTGAAGAGCTATATCGTCCCCGCCGGCAGCGGAGCCGGGGACGATAAGAAGCCGGATTGCGGGTGTCTGCCGCTTTCGGTGGAGTTCGAGCTGCCGGAGATCACCTGCCCTGACCGGAAATATCAATTCTATTTCGCGGAGCTGCGCGCGGTTTACGGCGCCTATCGCGATAAGCAGAGCCAGGAGATCATCATCGGGAAGGATGCGATTTTCGGCGAGGGGGCGCTCGGGCTCCGATTCGGCGCGGCTGATGAATGGGGGATCGGCGTGGCGTATACGTCGGGGCTTCCGGCGTTCAACTCGAACGACGGCACGCTCCACCAGCATCCGGCGGTGCTGCTGCATGCGCGGTATCAGACCCCCGGCCCGGTCACCAACATCCTTGGCTTCTGCATGAAGCCCTTCATCTATGGCGATATCGGCGGCTCGGTGGATGATGTGACCATCAACCTTTTCAAGTTCAATTTCTCCTCCAAGACCACGTGCGCGAAGTGCGGCGAATCGATCACGCAGCTTGCGGCAAGCGGCCAGCTCGGCGATGTCGATCTCTCCGTGCCGATCACCTACGGCCTGGGCATCGGCGCTGATTTTCCGATCACCAGTTTTATGGACCTCTCCGCCGATGCGGGGTGGCGCTCCGCCTCGTTCGGGGAAACGGCAAATCTGGGAGGGATCATCCTTCCATCGCAGCGGCGGCTGAACGCGTTCTATTTCCGTCTGGGGCTGACATTTTAACGGACTGTCGTGTCGGGGGACGTTTCAAACGTCCCCAAAATCGCGTTATCAAACAGTCCGGGGATCGGAAGCAATTCAACAGTTAGTGAAAAGATCATGAGAAATCACAGTTATAAAGCATCGCTTGCCGTCCTGGCGCTCCTTCTGGCCTCCTGCGGCTGCCCCGATATCACAACCGGGCCGGTGGACGATCTGAAGGTTCACTCCGATGATATCTACGAGTTCGTCCCGGATTATCTGGTGGCGCCGACCGACAGCACGGCCGGCATCAAGGACGATCGCTGGTCGATTACCACGTTCCAGTTTCCATCGGCCGTCAACAGCGGCGGCGAATCGGTGACCGATTCCCGCGTCAGCGATGCGCGTGATCTGGAGATCCGTCCCGGCGTCCCGTTCGATGACCCGACCGCGAACCCGGCTGTTCCTTACACCGCGCGGCTCTTCACCCGCAAGCCCCCCAACGGCAATATCTCCGGCGATGTGATGGTGGTGAGCGTCGATCCCCCCAACTCCGCGCGCCTTCGGCTCTTCAACGACGTCCAGCTCTGGAGAACCAGGCAGCCCGGCATGAGCGTGCAGGACTTCGTGGATTATATCGACGTGAACGCCCCGCGTCCCAGCCGGAAACCGAACGGTGATTTCGTCCCCCTCTCCGATACCGTCGTGCCGAGCGGCGGGGTTATCAAATACTTCGACGCCAACGATGTGCAGGTCGGAGTGGAGGGGGACAACGGCGCCGCCGACAGGGCGTTCAAGGCCGATTCCCGCGATCTCGACAGGCTTATCAGAAACAGAATGCAGGCGCTGGAGCACGATATCATCGTGAAGCCGGGGGAGGTCTACTATTACGTGGCCCGCAACGGCGTCCCCTTCGCGGTCTATATCTGGGATATCAGCGACCGGCCCACGGGGCAGCACGGCGCCCGGCAGAACTACGTCGCCATCAGGTTTGCCGCGCTTCGCGGACCCGAGGCGTGCGACGCGCAGTGATCGCTCTCGACGAACTTTCAATCCGACCCGTGCATCAACCATGATTTCGAATAGATTCCATTCCCACGGAGCGGCGCTTACGCTCTGCGGGCTGCTGCTCCTCGGCATCGGCCTTGCCGGATGCAGTTCCGCCCGGCCCCTGCGCCCATACGGCAACCTGGGGGATACCATCAACTCCGCCGCGAACGATTTCGCGCTCGCCATCCGCCCGGACAGGCGCTCGGTTTACTTTACTTCCGACCGTTCCGGCAACGAGGATATCTGGGGGGCGAAGGTGGATGATCCCGCCGCGTTCCATCCCGCCTGGGATACGTCGCAACTGGATCTGAACGCGATGCGGCGCCTTTCGCAGCCGACCACGAACGACGGCGCGATGGTCTTCATCGATGAGACGCACGGTTTCTTCGCCTCCGGCCACGCCCCCGACACGCTCTTCGCGAAGGATGAAGGGCTGTTCGGCGGGATCATCGGCGGCACCGATATCTTCGAGTTCTCCACCGCCAGTGGTCTCCCCGTTGTGAGAAATCTGGGGCCGGCCATCAACTCCGATCGCTGGGATTCCCACCCGACGGTCGCCTCAACGCGCGGCGGCGACTCGCTTCTGATGATCTTCGCCTCCGATCGTCCCAACCACGGCGCCGGCTTCAGCTCCCCCTATGCCCGCCAGCTGGACGCCGAGGGGAACGTGGTGGACAGCACCCACGGCAACACCGATATCTACTACGCGTTCAGGATCGGCGGGGTCTGGGGGCCGGTGCGGAACTTCGCGGATATCCCCGGTGGGCTTGACGTCAACACCAGAAGGAATGAATATTCCCCCTTCCTCTACTGCATCGGACAGAAGCCGCGGCTTCTTTTCTCAAGCAATCGTGAAGGCTCCTACGATATCTTCCAGACCGGCCTGAGCATCGATTTCGCCCACGCGTCGATTGCGATCGCCGGCGTATCGCGGCTTCCGTTCGGCGCCGATTCCATCAACACCGACGCCGACGAGCGGTTCCCCTTTATCGCGGACGGAGCGGAGGGGGGAGCGCGCTATCTCTACTTCTCCTCCAATCGCGATCAGAAGGGGCGGGCGTTCGGCGATCGGGAGATCAAGTCGGTTGGTGGATTCGATATCTACAGGATGCCCTTCTCCTGCGACTGTCATCCGCCGAAGATCCGCTACGAGGTGACGGTTCTGAACGCCGACAACCCGGCCGAGCCGGTGCGGGCGCCCCTTGTGCGACTTTACCGGCTGCGCGGCGATGAAAAAGTGAAGGAGGAGCCATCGATCCGGGGCGATATGGAGTCGCGCGGCAACCCGACCATCTTCACGCTCGATTACGGGACCGATTACGGCATCTTCGGCGGATCATCGTGGGATTCGATCGATTGCGCCGGCGGGCGTGGGATGGTGGAGTATTACGTCTATGGGCGGGAGCGGGGGATAACGCCGGTGGTGGCCGTAACGATGGTTCCCACGCAGCGTGATTCCCTCTTCGGCGTCCGGCGTATCGTGTCGGTCGATACCGTCGTTGTTGACACCGTATCCCTTACCGATGCGGCGAGCATCGCGGCGACCGCCTCATCGACCATCGAGCGGGTTGCGAGGGATGGCGAATATCTCCTTGTGACGCGGCATATACGGGAGAGACAGGAGAGGATAACCGGCGGGACGATGCGGACGGTGACGGTGAATATCCCTCGCTACGATACGCTTGCCCGGTTCGATACGGTCTATCTGAGGACCGGCGATACATTCCATCTGGCCCCATCGGCGCGGGTGCTGCGGTACGGGGCATCGGCGGTGCCGATATCGCAGTCGGACATCACCATCCGCGATACCATCATGCTGCGGCCGAAATTCTACACGCCGCCGCTCTGCGAATGGCTCTACACGCGCGATGTTCCGTTCGAACGAAACGTCCCCTACTTCCAGACCGGCTTCTGGGAGGTAAACACCAGCGCCGGGCTTGAGCGCGACCGGCGAAAGCTGGCGTCAGGGGAGCTGGCGGACGCAAACTTTATCGAGCTGCATCCCGCTAATAACTACTTCGGCACGGTGACCGGCGAGAAGCGGGAGCGGCGCGTGCGGGAGTACACGGCGTTCGCGCAGAAGGTGGACCATAACCTGAACCAGATGGCGAGCGAGCTGACGGGGCAGATCATCCCTGAGTATCTGGAGTTCGAGGCGCGCTCCAAGGGGAGCAATCCGAAGCTGGTGATACAGATCCTCGCCTTCTCCGATTTCCGTCCGGTGCAGCGCGGCTACTACGCCGGTGGCGAGCGCGTGCGGTATGTTGGCGGGCGGTACGACGCGGCGAACGGCGCGTTGACGGCATATGATGTCGATATCCCCGCCGGCGCGTCCCTTGTCGGCCAGGATAACGATACGCTCTCCAAGCTGCGCGCCTACTTCGGCTATCGCGAGCTGCTGAAGCATCTGGAGCGCGATCCGGTCTTCTCAAGGATGATCGCCGACGGAACAGTCCTTCTCCCATTTCCGAATATCAACGCCGCCGAATACATGCGCCGGATGAGCAGGGCGAAGATCATTGTGACGATGGAGGGGCGGTTCGTTGATGGGCGCGTGCAGCCGACGACAGCCGGGTATACCGACAGAAAGGGGGATTACTACGATCTGGATGATGTGCGGCGGATCGACGTGCAGGTCAACCGGCTGGAGTACGACGGTGTATCGCTCAGGAAATCCCCCTGCTGCTCGGAGCCGCCACCTCCGAAAAAGTAGGCACGTAACGACAATACATCGTACTGACGATTGCGGGGGACGGGTCTATCCGTCCCCCGCTGTATCGTCGATAACGATCGATTCCGGTCGGCAAAGGAGGCTGTTAGTTTGGAAACGCCAGCCTGATCACCGCCAGCACAACGACGCATGTCATGACAAAGCCGAGCGCAAAGCCTACGGCGGCGCCATCGCGTCTTCCGAGCAGATACCAGCGTGGGAACGAGGAAAAATAAGAGCCGCGACCGCGATAGTGTGTAGCGGTCGCCATCGAATGGTGATTCCTGTGGGAAGTCGCCCTCAGAAGTTGAAGCAATGCCATTGTTGGACCTCCGGCATATATGTGGATACGAGCCAGCCATGACTTTTGGGTTCTGGATTCCCTGAGAATGGCGGACACGCGGACTCTGGACGGGGTTAATATATAGCGCGGGAAGGAAAAAGCAAAGCGGTGGATGGAACTTCGTTCTGCATGATGATCTTTTTCCTCGCATGCGGGGCCATTCATTCCGATACGTGCCGGCGCGGGATATCCCTGAATCTACTTCTCTCCCGGACCGGCCGTTACCAGCTCCCGCTGAACGCCCGTATAGAGCGCCGGAGCCAGGCCGGGTGTCCCTTCCGCCTGTTCCTCCACGGTCCTGAGGAGTGGGCGAACCGCCAGGCCGCCACGGGTCATCTCCACGATCACCATCACCCCCATTCCCAGCAGCGATGCCATCAGCGCAACCGGCGCCACCGCCATCTCGGTCAGCCACGCGGGCCGCTCATGGCCGGTGATCACCGCCGCCACGTCCCCGGTATTGGAGCGCGTCCTTACCGATCTGATATCGAACCCGAACCGTTCGGCGTATCCCTTGATCACGTCAAGGCTGAGGAGATATTCGGATGTCATACCGTACCGCGCCAGCCAGTTGCCACGCCGCATCCGTGCCGGAAGCGATCCGAAATTGAGCGACCCCACCAGGAGCGTTCCTCCAGGAGCCAGCCAGTGCCGTGCGCGATCGAAGAGAAGGGATGGTGATGTGAACGATTCCAGCCCGCGGGCGCAGAGGATAAGATCGAACTGATCGGGGAGGAAGGAATGATTCTCAAATTTCGCCTGGAAGGTGGGAATCCCCGGTACTTCGCCGCTTCCCGGCTCCGACAGGACCATCATCGTTACCCCCAGATCGTGCGCGGTCGCGGCCACGGCGGGGGAGGGGACGCCGACCAGGAGGACCGACAGCATCTGATTCTCCGCGAGCCGTTGCAGGAGATCGATCATCAGCGCATCCGGCAGACCGGCGTGGCCCTGCGGATCGGCGTGGGGGGACTGATCGCCCCGGGCGATGCTGACCAGGTCGCAATCAAGACAGCGGCGCGCGACCACGTCAGCGGAAAGCTTCACGGACTGATGCCGGAAGCTTCCGCAGAGGTCACACGGGGGTATCCACGTGTCGGATTTTGGATCGAATGCCATTATTCCATTGCTATGATCATCGGCGGGGAGCAGGCCACAGCAGCCTCTCCTCCAGCGATGAAATCTACAATCCCCACACCAAAAACACTACTCCGTAATGTTCAGCGCTACCGCGCCGCTGTTCCCCCGCACTTCGGGGAAATACATCAGCGTGGCAACCGACGGCATCACCGAATAGCTTCCGGGGATCTGCGCCCGCATGATGTAGCTGAACTCGTACGGCCTGGCCCCCACCTCGCGGGCGAAGAAGGAGACCTTCTCGTCGCGGACATCACGGTCGGCATACCACCAGTTCCAGCTGTAGTCACCTTCCTGAGCCTTCTTGTCGTCGCCGTATTCCGCTTCGCCGGCGATATGATATCCCTCGGTGTTTATCACCACCTCGCATCCGGCTGGCAGCGGGTCCTCCAGCATGAAATACTCGTAGCGGCTATCGGGGATCACCTTGACCTTGACGAAGATCTCATCGCCGGTGCGGACCGTGCCGGTCATGGGGGCTTTTGTGTAGACGTAGATATCGCCCCGCTTCTGCTTCTTAAGCGTATAATATTCGCGCGTTACCTTGAAGCCCGATGTGGCCGGACGGAGCGCGGCCCCGGTTGCGTAGTAGACCACGCGGGCCGATGTATAGAGCCGTCCCGGCCCGCTCTTTTCAACCGTGACGCTGTTGTTTCCGTTGCGGAGCCCGGCGTCCAGGCGCACCCGCTGTTCCGGCTGGAAGACATCGGCGCGGGTCATCTGGCGCGAGAAGACCTGCTGGCCGTTCACCTTGACGACCACGTTGTAGTCCGGGTTCACCTCGCCCGAGCTTTTGAGCTGATCCACCAGCGCGTAGATCACCGTGGCGGTCTGCCGGGTGTTATGCCAGGACTCCCCCTCCTTCTGCGAGAGGAGCCAGCGGACCCCCTTGCGGGTCAGATCGGATTCCCCGCGTGTCTCCAGCAGCGCCTTCACGGCGAACGCTGTCATCTCCACCGGATCGCTCTGCCAGTCCCAGCGCCGCGCCTTTGGCTGCCAGTTGGCGTAGGTCTCGGCAACAACCGCGCTCTTCTCCAGCGCGCCGGCAAGTGCCGATGCCTCGGCCGTCATCCCCTGATAACTGGCGGCGAGCGTCAGGAGCGCGCGGCAGTAGTTGTTGATCGTATCGCGCCGCCCCATCTCCCTGATCCTGTCGGTCAGGTAGCGCTGCGGTTTCCCCTGGTTTACAAGGGAGAGGACGTAGAGTGAATAGGCCTGCGTCGTTGCCTCGATCGGGCGGATGACGGTGGCCGGGGTTGCCTGCGGCCACGGGGCCGGGACCTCCATCTTTCCATCGGTCACGATCTTCTGAAGCGCGGTCAGCCCCTTGTTATACCGTTCATCGACAACATCGTATCCCTCGCGCTTCGCTATCGTCATGCCGTAGATGACGTAGGCGGTCATGTAGGGATCGGTCTTGTCGTTGATCCACCATCCCCAGCCGCCATCCTCGTGCTGCATGCCGTAGAGACGGCTCAGGCTTCTGGCCGCGATCTTCGGGATTGCCGCCCGCTTCTTGGTATCAAACGGCAGATCCAGCTTCCGCAGCACGTCCGCCACCACGATCGACGGAAGGAAGCGGCTCATGGTCTGCTCCACGCAGCCGTACGGGTAGCCGATCAGGCTGTCCAGCGAGCCGAGGATGGAGCCGGCCAGCGATGGGGAGAGCGTAACGTACAGTTCGCCGGTGGAGGGATCGGAGCCCTCGGGAAGCTGAAGGTTGATGGTCTTGCTTCCGGTCGGCTCGCTCACCTCCGCCATGGCGCCGGTTGCCAGCCGCATCCCGCGCGCAAGCACCGGAACGGTAAGCTCCATCGCGTCCGATTCCTCGTTGGTCAGCGCCTTAACCGTCAGCGACGATGTGCCGCTCTTCGGCGCCGTCACCTTCCAGTCAATACGCTTCTCGCCGTTGGCCGGGATGGTGATGGTCTGCTCGCGGTTCGCCACCGAGACGTTCTCGCCGGAGAATTCCACCTTTGTGATCTTCTCGCTCTTCAGGTAGTTGTGGATCGTTGTCGCGATCAGAAGCTCATCCCCCTGAATCATAAATCGGGGCGTCTCCATCCTGACCAGCAGATCCTTCCGGGCGATTACCCTGGCGGTTGCCTCGCCAACGGCGGTGTTGGCCGTGACGCCGCGCGCGGTGATCCGCCATGTGGTGAGATTGTCGGGGAAATCGAGCGACAGCTTGGCGCGCCCGTCCGCTCCGGTCCGCACCGATGGCGCCCAGAGCATCATATCCTTGAAGTTCTTCCGCACCACCGGCTGGAGGAACATATTCCCCTTCACATCGCCGAACGCAAGGGAGCGGCCGCCGTTTTTGCCGGCCATCGCAAGCCGCGTGCTGGCGTCCGATCGCCTGCCGGCCGCGCCGTAGAGGGCGTCGGTGGCGTCCTTGTCCAGCTCCGACGTCTCGCCGTAGAAGCTGAAGTTGAGGGATGATGTCGTGGAGACCTCGTTCCAGCGGGTGCCGTAGAAATAGTGCTGGATGTTCGGCGTGGCGTCCGGGCGGATGGCGTAGACAGCTTCATCCACCACGCCGACTGCCACATCAACGTTCCCCACGGGCGATCCCCCCTCATCCAGCGCGCGGACCATTACCGTCCCCTTGTCGCCGGGGCGGTAGGTGTCCTTGTCGGTCGTCACCTCGATATGGAGGAGCTTTCCTTCAGGGACCACGGAGATCCGCTGGCTTTCGCTGTAGAGCTCATTGTTGACGATGGCGGCCGCGCTCAGGTAGACCGACGGCGCATAGCGCGCCTCGATCGGGACATGGACGATGGCTGATGTTGAGGTAAGCCGCTCGATCTGATGCGAGTAGATGGTCGATCCCTCCACGGTGATCAGCGCGTCCAGCCCCGCGGCCGGCATCACGATCATCGCGTTCATCGTCTCCCCCGGCTTGTAGGCCGGTTTGTCGGGGATAATCTGCACGTTGCTCGATCCCTCGCGATACCAGTCGGTGTAGTTGGCGTCGGCCACGTAGATGTAGTTGGATTCGGTGATCTCCGTGCCGCGGCGGTCGCGCGCGGAGATCTGCACCTCGAAATAGCCGGCGCGCTGCGCGGTGTAGTAGAGCGTCCCCTTTCCCGAAGCGTCGGTGGCGCCGTTGCCGGTCCAGATCGTCTCGGTCCGCCGTTCATAATCGGACTGATGATCCTCCGTCGGGTTCTTCGCCGGGACCTTCTCCCACCACGTTCTGTGGACGCTGACGTTGAATGGGGTTGCCACCGGTTTGTCGCCATCGAACGTGGCGATTTCGACATCGAGGCGCGCCTTGTCCGACGGCTTGTAGACGTACTTGTCGGTGCTGGTGGAGACGTAGAATTCGCCGCGGGTCACCTCCACGGATTTCGCGCCGGAGATGGAGCGTCGGCTGTTGTCAACCACGTTGGCCTGCACGCGATAGACGTAATCCTCGCTCGCCGTGTCGGCGGTGTGATAGGTGATTGCCAGCGTGCCGTCGCTGTTAAGCCTGGCTGTATCGGACTCCACCATCTCCATCCGGTAGACCGAGAAATCATCATTATCCGACTCATAGAGATAGGCCCAGTCGGAGCCGCGCCACCAGGGGCGCCAGTAGCGGGCGCGATAGATGAAGTACTCCACCTCCGCGTTGGCAACGGGGGAGCCGAAGAAATAATCGGCCCTGACGGTGGCGTGAATCACATCGCCCCGCGTATAATTCTGCTTGTCGGCGGTCACCACCACCTTGTATTCCGGCTTCTTGTACTCCTCAACCTCGAAGTTGAACCACTCCTCGCTCGCGGGGACATTTTTCCGGGTCACCTTGATGGAGTAGCTGCCGAGCGGCGGCTCCTCACCCAGGGTGAACTGCCCGTTGAAGGTTCCCATATCGGAGAGCCTGAACGTATCGCGGCGGACCATATCGCCACGGGAGTCCTGGACTTCCGCGACCAGCGTATCGGTGCCGTTGGTGTTGGAGTAGGTGCCATCCGGGGCCACGTTGCGGAAGATGCCGCGATAGTAGACGATCTGCGCCGGGCGGTAGACAGGGCGGTCGGTATGGAGGAAGACCCGCATATTCCCCTCCGATCCGAAGCTGTAGAAGTAGGGGTCGGAGATCACGAAATTCCCATCCTTTTCACCGGTGACAAGCACCTGGCGCTCGCGGTAGTCCCATCGCCATTCCTCTTCTTCATCGGCTGCGCCATCCTCTCCAACGGCGGCCACGGGGCGCACCCGCTCCGGCGGGGCGGGGACCTGCGACATCAGGACGCCATCGCTGCCGGTCGATTTCTCGGTGATTCTGGTGCCGGCGCGGGATACCACCAGCGGGACATCAGCCACTTTTTCCCCGGTCCTGGTGTTGACCACGTAGGAGAGAAGCTCGGAGTTGGACTGCTTGATCACCATTCCCAGCTCTGAGATCACCAGCACGGTGATCGAACGCCGGCCTCGGGCACGGGCCTCCACCAGATAGACCCCTTTCTCCTTCACCGGAACAGGGACTGAGACATAGCTCCAGGCATCCTCTTTCTTTGGCTGGAACTGATATTCCCACGAGCTGACGATTGGATAATGTTCGGCCCCCTTGGGGATATCGTCCACCACAAGGCCGGTCGCCGGCTTCGTGGCCGGTTTTTCAACCTTTGATGCCTTGGTGCCGTTCAGATCGGCCACATCGCGGATGGCGCGGCGCGATTCCGCCGGCATCACATCGCGGGCGGCGTAGCGGGCATCGCGCGTCACCTTCTCATATCCCATCTTGATCATGTCGAACGTATTCGGCTGGGAGAGGGCGCGGAGCGTGGGGGAGTGGGGATCGGCCTGGGCCTGGAAGAACTCTCCAGGGTCGTTGATCTTGAACGCGCGGAGGTAGATCGTCCCCTTGCCGACGGCATTGCCGTTGAACTCGATGGCGGTTTCCGGATCGCCGGGCGTGTAGATCTTGTTGGATGAGATGCTGAAGTAGAACGAGTTGTCATCCCCCGCGAACGCAAAGGCACAGAGAGCGGAGATGACGATCAGAATTCTCGTTGTAAACGACCGGAAGTTCATAGACGATATCCTCGAAAAGCTGGAGTTGGCCCCGTAAAACCGGCGGTGAACTTACGGCAATTGCGCTTCCCGATGAATAAGGATAAGGCCGGGGAACGAAGTTAACTGATCAACGGTCCGCGGATGCCGCCGGATACGGAAGCGGCCGCC
>JBDSJW010000259.1:0-4038 GCA_039917235.1 Kapaibacterium sp. (SeqCode)
GGCGATGCCGGGCAATCAGCTCGTACTGTTCCTCGGCCGGAAGCCGCGCAATCGTCCCGGCGCGCGGAGCCGGAAAGAGCGGCGCAAGATCGCCGGCGGTTACAAGCATCGGTTTTACCTCCCGGAAGAGATCAAACTGCGTCTCCCCCCGGTTGGTCTCCAGTCGCTTCAGAATTGCGTCGCAGCGGGTGATCTCCTCGCGCGCCTCCGGGAGCCGTCCCCGCAGCCCGTCCAGCTTCCGTTGCACGTTCGCGTGGACCTTCCGCACCACCTCGTGAAGCCCCGCCCCGTGGCTTTCCGATCCCAGTTGCCCCACGCGGACAATCGCCCCCTCCGCGAACAACGATTGCGCCTCCTCCAGTTCGGCCAGCTTTGCCAGAGCCTGATCGACCGCGGCGTTTGTGTTGGAGGTGATCAGCACGCGCAGCCCCCGCGCCGTCAGTTCCGTCACGATATGCCCGAGCGTCGTGGTTTTGCCGGTGCCGGGCGGCCCCCAGACAAACGCGAGATTGCTCTCGCAGCAGAGCCGGATGGCCCGCTCCTGGCTGGCGTTCAGCCCATCGTGTGCGTTGCGGAACTCCGCAGGCTCCATCCGCGGCTCCCCCCGGCCGAAGAGCATCAACGCGTTGGCGGTGTGAAAATCGCCGGTGGAGAGGGAGGCCACGGCGGCATCAAGCTTTTCGTAGAGGAACCAGGGGTAGATCACCAGCGCGTACGATCCCGCTCCCAGCTCGATCTCCGATTCCGACGATATCGTCACCTCCTCCCCATCCAGATCGATGATCGTCACCGGCCCCTCCACGCCGTTGTGCGTCAGGATGCACTCCGCGTTCAGCAGCAGCCGGTCATCCGGTTTCAGGATGGTAAACGTATAGAGCTTCGCGGATCGCCTGCCGGAATCGATCGAACGCCCGTTTGTGATCGGTATCTCGAACGCCTCGATACGCTTCCGCATCGCATCCATCTCGCCGGCAATTCCGCGATGGAAAACGTCGATAAATCGGTCGAGCATCGTTGCGGTCTGGCTGGGGGGGTCGGTCACGGGGGAGTGTTGCATCGGTAAGGCGGAGCGAACGCCGGAAAGAGATTGAAGTGATACGAACGAGCAGGAGGATTGCTACCGCGCCGCCTCCCGCCATGCCAGCAGAACCAGGCGATAGCAGCAGTAGGCGGCCATCGGCGCCACCAGCACATCGACCGAATAGTGGACATGCTGGAGGAGCACAAACGCCGCCACCACAACGGTGCAGAGGAGAAAGAACGCGCGCGCTCCCGTTCCACTCGCCGCCAGAAAGAGAAGGAAGACGGTGGATGTATGGCCGGAAAAGAAAAGATCCTTCGTCAGCAGCGCGGCCGGCCCGAAGTTCTCCACCACCCGATCGTGCAGCGCCAGCATGCCGGGAGGATGTTCCAGCGGCACAACATACATCGCCGCAATCCTGAGAATGATCAGCACGATATACGCCTGAAGCGTTATCAGAATACGACGCGGCTCCCGGAAATGGCGACCCAGCCAGACCAGCAGCGCAAGATAGATCACCCCGAACGTCCCCCAGCTTACATCATGCGGGGAGAAAAGCGACAGGATGGGATCGGGAAGCGTGACGCCGGGACGCGCCTCCACAAAGATGAGGAAGCGGGAAAGGCTGTAGATCGTGATCACCAGCGCGATGATCGTGGCCGCCAGCACAGCCAGAAACATCCGGCTCCGCAACGCCCCGCGCCAGCCGTCGATTTCCCCGAACCGCGGCAGCGACCTGCTTGCGGCGATAGTATCGGTCCCTTTCCCGATTGTGGATGCCATTGATACGTCGCTGAAAGTATTGCTCGATTGATAGCCCGGCCGGATGACAAGCACCGGCCGGATTGTGATCATCTCTCCGATTCGGTCGCCATGAATGCCGGGTTTCTGATGGGATAGTTCATCAGCATCACCGTATCGCCGCACTCGGCAAATCCAAGCTTCCTGTAGAGATCGACCGCGTAATACTCGCTGTCGGCGCAGAGCGCGAGCCCACGGGAGCCGAATGTGTCGATCGCGCGGCCGATGGCGAAGCTCACCAGCAGGCCGGCATATCCGTTGCGACGGTGAGCCGGCGCGGTCTCCACATCCTGCAACCTGCATATCCCGCCATGCCTGAAGATTCCAAGCTTCGCGAAGATCTCATCGCTCCCGCGCCGCGTCAGGCGGAACCACTCGATGCCGACGGCGTCGGTGGTAAAACGGATCTTCTCGAACAGCCGGTCGGGGCCGGTATAGGCCGGATCGTAGTGATCTCCCTCCTCCAGCGATGCGTGATAGAAGCGGTAGAATCGCTCCCAGTCATCATCGCTCTCCACTTTCCTGATCTCCAGCTCCTCCGGCAGCGGCCGGCAGAACGCCGTCGTTTCCGCGAACATGAAGGAGGTCAGCTCAACCACGTTGTAGCGCGCCCGCCGTGCATCATTGATGATCCCGGCGAACTCCGGCCCGTCGGCAAAGGTGAAGGTGAGATGGCTGAAGCGCGCGGGATCGAAATAGCGATGGAAGATATCCTCCCATCCGGCCAGCGACATGCCACGGGGATCGCGGATCTCAATCCCGTTGCCGCCATAATAGTTCGGAAACTTCTCGCTCCGGTAGACCATGTAGCCCTCCTCCTCATGGAAGGAGCAGATCGGTTCCAGAAGCCGCATTTCGGTGGAGAGAATTGTCCTGATATCCATGCCACGCCGGAAGGAAATAACCACTGAACGCGAACCATGGACATGGCCCGCCAGCCCCGCAAGATAGAGCCTTTCACGCTTCCCGATGGAGAGAAATCGCCGGGCCGGCCACGGTTACTGCTCGTGCCGGAGGGCGATGGTGGTAAGTGCGCGGGTGGCGGTGAAATCGAGCGTGCCGGCGCTGAAGCGGGAGTTCATGGCGGCAAGGCGATCGGCGGCGAGGGGGGATTCAAGCGCGGTCAGAAATTGTGCGGATGTGGCCGCCGTGCCCGCCGTAAGCGTCAAATCGGGAGCGCCGTTGGTGGGCTGATAGATGCGGAGGATAAGATCGCGGACGCGACCGGCCTTCGCGACCGTGATAATCGCGGGGGAGGAGACCGAGGCGAGTGAAAACTCCTCCGGGAGATTTCCCGCCGGTGCCGGGCCGACTATCCGCCCCTCCAGCGGAACCGCGTAGCCACGCGCCTCCCGAAGCTGCGCTCCGGTTTCAGGGGAGTGGATGCCGGAGGGAACCCTGATGGCATACGCCAGCGTGTGCTCGCCGGAGTCGGAGCCGGTAGCGCTTCCCGCCTCCGGGCCGGCGCCGGGGGTGTTCCGCAGGAGCGCGCCGATAAGCTGATTCCCGGACGCGCACCAGGCCGGGACGCCGGCATGATAGATCGCGCCGAGCGGAGCGCCGTTGGACCGGGCGATCACAACATCGTGCGTTGCCTCGAACGTGCCGTCAAAACCGGGCTGGTTGCCGAACCTGCCGGGCTTCCGGTGATCCCAGTGATAGGGCGTTCCATGCTCGATCCGGTCGATCTCCCCGCGCAGCGGAAACCGCGCCAGCACCGTGCTTCCAGCCGCCGCGCTCCCCGTGGTCTCCATCCGCAGAAACGGCTCCCCGGCGATAAGGATGTAGACGAATCGGTAGCGCGCCGTGGCCGCATCACTCCCGATCCTCACCGTCGCCTCGATGCGCGCCCGAAGCGGACCACGCTCAACGATCCTCGCCCTCTCCACCGCGACCACGCGGAGTTCGTTCGCGCGGAACGCATCGCCGTGCGTCCGGTAGTCAAGCTCATATCCGAAGCGGTGGAGGTTTCCATCATCACTGAAGATGTCGATCGTGTTGGCGGGGCCGGCCAGGATCTCGGCGCCGCCGTTGTTCCTGTCGAGCAGGGAGAGAAGTCCCCCTTCGGCGCCGATCGTCGCGGTAAGAAATTCGTTTTCGATGATGATGGTTCCGTCGTCGCCATTCACGGCACGGACATCGCCGGATGCTTCCAGATCGGCGGGAAGCCGGTGGATTCTGTAGCCGAGCGCGGGGGCATCGGCGCGCAGGAGGAT
>JBDSJW010000260.1:0-4008 GCA_039917235.1 Kapaibacterium sp. (SeqCode)
TAGCGGATGGTTCCGCTCAGATCGGTGCCGAAGGAGGGAGCCAGCGACCCCTGATACTGGAAGCTGTTGAACTCCCCGACATACATGCCGGTTCCGAATTCAGCGCCGATACTGACAGATCCCGGAATCACCTGTGCCGGCGCGGTGGTTGCCACCAGCAGCGCGAGAAGGGACGCGGAAAGCAGAGGGCAGACCTTAAACGCTGCTCGCATAATAAAGAGTTAAGAGTGGATTCCATCCCATGCCGGGTTATAGATGACGCGGGGAACATCAGTTCCGGCCGGCGGATAACCGATCTTCCCGTGTCAAATGATACCGTCGGTCCGCGGGCGAAGCCCTCTGTTGATCACCTGCTCCGGAGTACGGGCGGGGTGCGCCTTGCGGATGGCCTGTGCAGGAGAGAAAACTCCCCGGCACTCCACTATGTTACAACGAAGTCCCGATACAAAAAACGCCCGACTTCGGTACTGTGTGAGTTTACCAAAATCGGGCGCGAAACTATCGGCGGAAAGGATGCTGCCGTCCGGCCTGAATATCAGAGGCCGATCGTATCAACCTCCAGCGTCTCCAGGCCATCCATCACCAGCCCGCCATCGCCAACGTAACTGCTGAGGAGTGGAAGCTTTTCCATCACCAGGCGCCAGATTGTCATATGAACATCAGCCGGCGACTTCGATCCATCGATCACGTAGAAGCGGCCCCGTTCCTGCTGTGCCAGGCTCATGTAGCCGTTGATCACCCGCTCGTAGAACCGGACGCCGCTCTCCTCCATCCTGTCACGGTCGGCCGCAAGGCGATCCTTGCAGCGCTCAAATGCCAGTTCCGGGGTGATATCGATGAAGAACGTCATGTCGGGGACCAGATCCTGGGTGGCGATACGATTGATATGGGTGATATCTTCCAGCGGAAGCTGCCGTCCATATCCCTGGTAGGCCACCGTGGAATCGTAAAATCGGTCGCAGATCACAACCTTGTCACGATCAAGCGCCGGAAGGATAACCTCGCCAACCAACTGGGCGCGGCTTGCGGCGAACAGAAGCAGCTCCGTCCGCTCGTTCATCTCCGAAAATTCCTTGTCGAGAAGGATCTCGCGTATATGTTCCGACAGCCGGGTGTTGCCGGGCTCACGTAGTCGAAGTACCTCTCGTCCTGATTGCTCCAGTTGCTCGGCCAGCAGGCGAACCTGAGTCGACTTGCCGCAGCAGTCGATCCCCTCAAATGTTATAAACATAGGCGCTGCTCCAATTTACAGTGAGACAAATAGGGAAGATATCATAGCTTCTATCGATACGTCCCCGGGAAAGGAAAGAAGGGAAGGCGGAGAGTTGGAAACGAAGGGAAACCGGATCACGTTTGTCGGCGTCCGATCACCTTTCGTCTCTCGAAGTGGGTTCCGATCAGTCATTGAGGGAAAATAGATCCCCTGCCGACCAAAGTCAAACGCAGAATATCGTTATGATGAATTTGGCTCAAAAAGCTATCCTCACACTCTGTTTTTTTACAATCGTCGCAATCCTTCCCATGACCATGGGATGTTCCCATTCAAAAAGCGCCGAGCGCGAACGGGAGCGATATGAGCGGCGCGGCGAGCATGAGGGCGGGGAAGAGGAAGAAGAGGAGAATGCCCGTCCGGTCCCCCCGCCCCCCTGGGGGGGAGGAATTGTCGTGGCACCGCTGGAAGGGGGTTCCGACACGGTCAGCTTCCATATCGGCTCGCCGATGTTTCTGAGAATGCATCTCACCGCCGATCGCGCATGTACGCCGTTCAACGGCACGCCGTTCTATTTCGACGCGGCCGGGGCGCAGCTTGGATGGGGCTTTGAGGAGGTGGCGGACTCCCTTCTGTTTCCCCGGACGCCGGGATCGTGCGATCGCATGCTGATGCTCTCCTCCGAGAACTCCAACCGGATAGCCGAAGGGGTCTATACATTCAAGGTGCTGATCTTTATTGACGCTGAATCGCGACTCTATTCCGATACGATCGTCGTCCGCGCGGTCCGGTCGAATCAGGGGGCCGATACCCTTTCGTATGCCCGATTCCTTCAGGAGCAGATAGCCCGCCGCAGCCCGATGCTGAACGATCCCGAGACAATCCGCGCCCTCTTTGCCGACGGAACCCCGAAGAGCGCCGAATCGGAGATTTACAGAGGGGTGATACTCTATCGCGGCGGGGATTATGCCGGCGCCGGCGCGGCGCTCCGCTCCTCGAAGGAGATCGAGCAAAAGCGCCGCAACCCTCTTACACGTGGAGCCGCCGCCGCGCGCGACGCGCTGGCCCTTCTGATTGCCGGGCTGGGACGCTGACGGCCGATCTTCCCCGGAGCAATATTCATCCACGATAAAGGGCGTACTCCGCACCTCTCCTTTATCACCAATTCATGGCATTGCCCGCATTTGCTTCGCCGGTCCCGGCCGAATGAATAGCTTTGCACGATGAGTCATCGCTATGAGTTTATCGCCGAGGCGCGCGACGGCGCCATCCGGCTCCCGGATGAGATATCCGCGCGGCTCCGCCTGAAGGGGATTGATCGCGTCCGCGTCGTGGTTGTTTCCGTTGGCGAGGATGAGAGCGAGCTGGCGGCGCGCGGCATCGGCTCCGAGCTGATTGAGCGCGTTGCGGAGATGCAGCGCTTTGATCGCGATGTAGCGACGGTGGTGCTGCGTGGAGAGGGGGCGGCGCTTGGCACGGAGCTGGGCGAACGCCTCCGAATGCAGGCTGGCGAGCCCGCGGAGCCGGCATCATGAACGGGCTGCTGATTGAAACCGATATCCTTGTCGATTTCCTCCTGGCGCCCAATGACAGGGCATCCCTTTTCAGACGGCTCTTGGAGCTTACCCCCTGCTATAGTACCTTTCTGAATGCGGCTGAATTATATGGCGCCACCCGCTCCGATGAAGAGCGGCGAATGGTGGATCGTCCCCTCTTCGGATTGAAGATTCTGGGGGCGAGCAGTCGCTATGCTAAAACAATAGGTTCGGTTCTTTCGTCAGAAGGAATTGTTGGCAATCATAGGGTTGCGATCATCGCGGGTATGGCCCTTGAATCAGGCCTTCCGGTGGTAACCGGTCGGTATTTCGAGATCTACGCGAGCATTCCCGGCCTGCATGCCATCAAGGCCACGGCCCTCCACCAGTCCGCCGATCGCGAGGCGCTGAAGAGCATTCTCGCTCCCTATCTGTAACGAGGCCTCCTATGCATCGTGTAAGGACTCATCACGGAAAGCCCGAAGGCAGATCCTTCAGTGGACCGGTCGTTTATTTCCTAACAGGCTGTTGAACAACGTCATCCGCGGCGTTGGCCTTCATCGTTCGCTCACTGCGGCGTCCAGAAGGACGCCTCATTCGCTCAGATTCGGCCGCCTTGCGGCTGATCGTTGTTGAACAGCCTGGGTATCGGAAGTAATTCAACAGTCTGCTAAGGAGGAAATCGGCGTTCCCGCGTCACTGTTCCGGGCGATGATATCGGCGGATATCCCGTCCATTGTAAATTTTTCGATCGCGATTCGGTTTTTCCTGACAGTTTCCGATACCATGGGCCATCGGCCCGAACCCTTTTCCGGGCATATCGTGGAAGCTCATTCAGTCCCGTCCGAACGCTTTCCAGGCAGACATAGTTAATTCTTTGGAATCATTTGTTGAGGTGTTCCCGTGCGGATTACGAAACAGTATACGAACCGCGAGAGCCAGTCGCTCGATCGCTACCTGCAGGAGATCGGCAAGGTCGAGCTGCTGACTCCTGATATGGAGATCGAGCTGGCAAAGCGTATCAAGCGTGGCGGCTCCGATGGCGATCGTGCGCTTGAGCAGCTTACCAAGGCCAACCTCCGGTTCGTCGTCTCGGTGGCGAAGCAGTATCAGAACCAGGGGCTTTCGCTCGGCGATCTTATCAATGAGGGAAATCTGGGATTGATCAAGGCGGCCAAGCGTTTCGATGAAACGCGAGGCTTCAAGTTCATCTCGTACGCCGTGTGGTGGATCCGCCAGTCGATCCTTCAGGCACTCGCCGAA
>JBDSJW010000261.1:0-17229 GCA_039917235.1 Kapaibacterium sp. (SeqCode)
TTTTTTTGCGCGCCATTCAGCGCGGAAACGGCCGGCCGGATGCGCGGGCAACTGAACGATTTCACCTTCAACCACAGAACTCTTCCCCTACCAGACTGTTGAATTACTTCGAATGCGCAGACTGTTCAAGGACGATCAGATGCAAGGCGGCCGAACCTGAGTGATTGAGGCGTCCTTCCAGACGCCGCAGTGAGCGATGTCGGGGGACGTTTGAAACGTCCCCCGACGCGGCAGATGACGTTGTTCAATGTCTGCTACCAAACTTCATTATCAGTCGCTAACGGCGGTCGCATCCCCCGATAAAGTCCGTACTTTTGCGGGCTTCCCGAAATCTCCCATTATTATTTATGCGAGCATCGGCCCCATGCCCCCGGAGCAGAACGAGAACATCCTTGAGGTTGATGACGAGCTGCTGAACGACCTTCGCCGGCTGATGGAAACCGGCGATGACAACGCTCTTCGCGCGCTGCTTATCGACCTGCACGAGTCCGACGTGGCTCATCTCCTGGAATTCCTTTCCGAGGAGGAGCGCCACTATATCCTTTCGCTGCTGCGCGATGAGGTGGTTGGCGAGGTGATGCTCCATCTGCCGGAGGAGCAGCGGGAGGATTATCTGGCGGAGCTGGCGCCGGAACGGATCTCCCATATCGTGGAGGAGCTTTCCACCGATGACGCGGCCGATCTTGTTTCCGAGCTTTCGGACGAGGTGGCGGAGGAGGTGCTTCAGAATCTCCAGCGGAGCGATCAGGAGGCCACCGACGAAATCCGCGACCTGCTCCGGTACGACGAGAACACCGCCGGCGGCAGGATGACCACCGATTACGTGGCAGTGGAGGCAACCGAAACCGTGGCCGCGTCGATCGAGAAGATCAGGGAGTTTGTGCGGGAGATGGAGCTGGAGGTGTATGTCCTCTACGTGGTGGACGCGGAGTACCGGCTGGCGGGAATCGTCAGGCTTCAGGATCTGGTCCTCCGTCCCCCGGGCGCCGTGGTGGAATCGTTTATGCTGAGCGATCTGATCACCGTGGCCCCCAACGAAGATCAGTCGGTGGTGGCGCAGGTGATGCAGCGGTACGATCTGATCGCCGTCCCGGTGATCGCCGATTCCGGCGAGCTGCTGGGGATTGTGACGTTCGACGATATCGCCGATATCATCGACGAGGAGGCATCGCAGGATATGCTCTCGCTGGCCGGCATCACCGATGAGGAATCGCTTGCCACGCCGCCGCTCCGCTCGCTCAGGCGCAGGCTTCCGTGGCTTGCCATCAACCTGGGAACCGCGTTTCTGGCGGCGATGGTGGTGGATCAGTTTCAGGGGACAATCGCCAGGGTGGCCGTGCTGGCCTCGCTGATGTCGATTGTGGCGGGGGAAGGGGGGAACGCGGCCATTCAGACGATCACGGTGATCGTCAGGAGCATCGCGCTCGGGGAGATACGATCGGGACATCTGCGGCACGCGGTGATCAAGGAGGGGAAGGTGGCGGTGCTGAACGGCCTTGCAATGGGTCTGCTGACCGGCGTGCTGGTCTGGCTGATGTGGGGAAAATATCAGTTCGGCGTGCTGATTGCCATCGCGATGCTGGTCAATCTGATTGTCGCGGGGGTTGTCGGCGCGCTGATCCCGCTCGGGCTACGGAAGCTGCGGCTCGATCCCGCCCTCTCCTCCGGCCCCATCGTCACCACCTTCACCGATGTCTGCGGCTATTTTATCTTCCTTGGGCTGGCGACGCTGACGATGAACTGGCTGCTGAAATAAGGGAAAGGCCGGGGCGCGGGGTGGGAATCTGTTGGTTCGGCCGAGCCCTGTGGCAAAAATGATGCGCGCAACAGAGCCCGGTATCGGAGAGATCACGACCGCAAGGCCATCACTTCCGTTTTTCGCTTGTCAACCGTTCGTTCAATTCCTTCTGCATTGCCAGGCGGGTGCGCTCCCGTTCATCCGGTTCCTCGGAATCCGGGTAATCGGTATGGAGGATCAGACATGCCATATAGGTGGCAAGATCCCCCACGCAGTAGCGCCGTTCGCGGTTTTTGGCCGCGTCCGGGCCTAGATAGGTCAGCAGGGTGGGATCATCCAGTTCCTTGACGAGATGGGGAATCGCCGCCTCGCCGAAACTGATGAGCGTTGTGCCGAACTTGCCGAGCTGATGCCCCGGAAGCCCCCACCAATTGTGCATAAAGGCACCGTTCAGCCCTTCGCAGTAGATCCTGACCATCTTGGGGTCCGGGTTCTTCCCCAGCATCACCAGCAGTTCATGAGCCAGTACCCGCAGACGATTATCTCCCCGTTCCGACTTGGCGATCTTTTCAAGATCCTCCTGGGCCTTCGGGCGTGTGATAAGCCGGTCGGCCTCCCCACGCTGGAACAATGCGTCCACCGAATTCCCCTGTAACTCCTCGCGCATTGTGCCTAAGCCGGTAATTGCCATCGCATTTCTCCTAAATCTTGATGCCTTTGAAAGAATCTACTACCAAAACTCCCCTATTTCCAAAGCACAATCGGTAAGTTTCTCATGTAACCGCCAACTCCGGGCGACCCATCCGGCGGCGGGGGCGTCCGCAACGCCAGTTGAAACAGTTGGTGATCCCTGCCGGAATCCCCTCGCCGTACGAAAGCTTTGAGCGAGCTTACTCGTCTGAGATACCCGAATGTTCCCGTCAGGCCGTTAAACGGCGTCATTTCCCCCGTTCGCGGAAAAAATCTCTACAAGCCCCGTCGGGCGCAACATCCGGGGCCGGCCCTCAACGCCCCGGCCCCGGTCTGAATCCTTGAAGTAATTCAACAACCAGCTATCGCAAAGAAATATTATATCGTCGTCGATCTGGAAGCAACCTGCTGGCCGGATGAAGGACGTCGCGGAGATGGCGAGATCATCGAAATCGGATGCGTGCGGATGTCGCAGTCCACACGGGGGATCGTGGATGAGTTCTCCACGCTTGTGCGACCCGAACGTTACCCCACGCTGAGCACCTACTGCACCAATCTTACATCGATCACGCAGGCGGATGTGGAAAAGGCCCCCCGATTCCCCGATGCCTACGCCAGCCTGGTGGAATGGATGGGGCCGCCAAGCGATATGACGCTCTGCTCGTGGGGGGCATACGATTGCTTCCTGCTGCGGCAGTCGTGCCGGTTCCATCGCCTCACCTACCCGTTCGATGATGAGTATATCAACATCAAACCGGCGTTCAGCGAGGCGTTCTCCGGCCGCGGCGTCAGCATGCCGCGCGCGATGGAGATGGCGGAGATACCGCAGCAGGGGACGTTCCACCGCGGCATCGACGATGCGCGCAACGCCGCCAAGCTCTGGCAGATCATCCTCCGCGAGCACCGGCGGATAGGGGTGTGAGCCCCCGGAGGGGGGCCACACTCTCACATCAGTTCAGATCCACATACACTGTCTTGGTCTGCGTGTACGTTTCCAGCGCGGCGGCCCCCAGCTCGCGACCGAAGCCGGAGTCCTTGTAGCCGCCGAACGGCAGCGCGTTGTCGGTCATGTTGTAGGTGTTGATCCAGACCGTCCCCGCCCTGATCCCCCGGGCGAACGTGAGCGCCTTTTTCAGGTCGTTGGTCCAGACGGCGGAGGCAAGGCCGTAGGCGGAATCGTTGGCGATGCGGAGCGCCTCATCGGCGTCGTTGAAGGTGATCACCGATGCCACCGGACCGAAGATCTCCTCGCGCGCGATCGTCATGTCGTTGTTCACGCCGTCGAACACGGTCGGCGTCACAAAATATCCGCTCCCCCCCACGCGATTTCCGCCGGCCACCAGCCGCGCCCCCTCCTCCTTCCCCTTATCGATATAGCCAAGCACGCGGTTCATCTGCTCCTCGCTTACCAGCGATCCCATCCGCGTCTTCGGGTCGAGCGGATCCCCCACGGTCATCTTGGCGGCGCGCCCGGCAAGAACTTCCATAAACTGATCGCGCGCGGAGGCCTCGATCAGAATGCGGCTTCCGGCCGTGCACATCTGCCCCTGATTGAAGAAAATGCCCGCCAGCGCGACCTTGGCGGCAAGCTCCAGGTTGGAATCGGCGAAGACGATGTTTGGCGATTTTCCGCCAAGCTCCAGCGTCACCTTCTTCAGCGTCCCGGCGGCGTTCCGCATGATCAGCTTTCCAACCTCCACCGATCCGGTGAAGGCGATCTTGTCCACCCCCGGATGGTCCACCAGCGCCGCTCCAGCGGTCTCCCCCAGCCCCGTCACGATATTAACAACGCCCTTCGGCATCCCCGCCTCCAGCATCAACTCGCCAAGCCGGAGAATGGAAAGAGGGGTCTGCTCCGCCGGCTTGATCACCGCGGTGTTGCCGCAGGCGATCGCCGGGGCGATCTTCCATGTCGCCATCTGAATCGGGAAGTTCCAGGGGATGATCTGCCCGCAGACGCCGATCGGCTCGCGCAGCGTGTAGGCAAACGCGTTCACGCGCGCGTGCGGCTCGATCGTCTCGCCGGTGGTCTTTCCGGCCCAGCCAGCGTAGTAGCGGAAGCAGGCGATCGACTGCGGCAGATCCACCCTGAGCGATTCCACCAGCGGCTTTCCGTTGTCGATCGTCTCAAGCTCCGCAAGCTCCTCGATGTTCGCCTCCATCAGGTCGGCGATCTTCCAGAGGAGCTTCCCGCGATCCGCGCCATTCATCTTCTTATACTCCCCCTCCTCAAACGCCCGCCGCGCGGCCGCCACGGCGCGGTCCACATCCTCCTTCCCCCCCGATGCCACATTGGCGATCACCTCGCCCGTCCCCGGATAAACGCTCTGGAAGGTCTCGCCGGAAACGGCATCAACCCATTCCCCATCGATCAGCATCTTTCCATAGCGGAGCAGACCGCGCTCGTCAAGCTGGTTCTTTTTGGGCTTCAGTTGCGCGATAAGCTCGCCGGCTGTCGTTGATTCCTGCATGATATATTCTCTTGTCCCTGTTGATTGAACTGGTTTCACGAATGAGGCGATGAATTTACGAGATCCGGTGATGTGATCTATGCCCCCTGGAATAGAAGCCCTCCCCGTGCGGATCAACCGGCGGAGAGGGCGCGATTGCTATTCAACATTGATGCTGTCGGCGAAGTTCAAAAATCCATTGTCGGATAATGTGTGATACAGATGCCAGAATTGATGATGATGATCAAGCGCGATAACAGACTGTTGAATTACTACAGATGCCCGGACTGTTCAACACCGATCAGCCGCAAGGCGGTCGAATCTGAGCAAATGAGGCGTCCTCCCGGACGCTGCGGTGAGCGAATGATGAAGGCCAACGCCGCGGATGACGTTGTTCAACAGTCTGATAGGAAAAAACTCACCCCTCGAACCGTATCAGCTCCATCCCTTCCTCATCCATCGCCAGATAAAAACGGTCGCGGAGCCAGGCGCCGAGGTTGATGTAGGTGCCTTCGGCCAGATCGGCGCGGCGTGGGCGGTGGCTGTGCCCCATCACCACAAGTTGAAATCCATCCTGCGTGATTTTCTTCTCGGCGAATGCGTACAGCCCG
Organism: Kapaibacterium sp. (SeqCode); assembly: GCA_039917235.1. Taxonomy (GTDB): domain Bacteria; phylum Bacteroidota; class Ignavibacteria; order OLB7; family OLB7; genus JAFDZV01. Next base: position 5,490 of record JBDSJW010000261.1, read on the forward strand.
TCGGATTCCCCCGGCTTTTCCCCGTCGTAATTCTTTTTGTTGGTGTGGTCGCGACTGCGGCGGGAGGCTCCGGCGGCAACGCCGATGCCGATATCGGGATGGATGAAGCGGAAGAGCGCGCCGGAGATTCTGGCGCGGAGGACTTTTTTCAGGATCAGATAGCCGGTGTCGTTGAACGCCTTGCCGTCGCCGTGGGAAAGGTAGCAGCGGCGGCCGGCGATCGTCCGCTCGATATCGCCGGGATGGACATGGATGCCGATCTCCTTCTCGAAAAAATCGCGGTGGCCGAAATCGTGATTTCCCATCAGATATTCCACCTTGACGCCCGCATCCACCACCGAGGCAAGCGCGCCGATTGTCCTGCTGAACCCACGCGGCACCACCGAACGATATTCAAACCAGTAGTCGAACAGATCGCCGACGATATAGAGCGATTCCGCGCGCTCCCGCTTTACCATGTCGAGAAAGCGGAGGAGCGCCCCTTCCCGCTCGCGGTTCGATTCGGGGGTGCCAAGGCCGAGATGGACATCGGAAAAAAAGTAATGCACGGATACGCCGGAAGATATATCCCCGCCGCGCGCAACGCCGGAGGGGAGAACGGAAAAGGGGCGGGAGAACTCCTCCCGCCCCTTCCAAAATACATCACGAACCGCGATCGCGTAAACCGCGCATGGATGCCGATCAGTGAAGCACGGTGATTCGCGTCACGACCACCATCCCCTTCTCCGTGGTAAGCCGCACCATATACGCCCCCGACGGAAGCTCATCGGCATCGATGCGAATGGCGCCGGAGGCCGCGGAAAGCGGGCCGGCATGGAGAAGCCGCACGCTGTTGCCGAGCGCATCGAACAGCTCAAGACGGGCATTGCGGACGCCGTCCGGCAGAACGATGGTGGCGTATGCGCGATCATGCACGATATTCGGCGCAACGGTAAGCGCGCCGGCCGCCTCCGTGGTCCCCACCGACGCGGCGGGATCGTTGAAAAGCTCCACGGAATACTGCGTGGTTGGCGTTACCCCCTGATCAACCATTGCGGTGATTGAGTTGCCGCTGCGGACGGCCCTGATAACACCAACCTCCGCCAGCTTCCCATCGGCCCCGATCGGCGTAATCCGGACCACGTTGATGCTGTCGGGAACCTTGAACGAAAGGCGAACCTTCATCGGCTCAATCAGCATCGGGCCGGCGCCCCATTTGTCGGCGTGCATCGAATCCTGCCAGTGCCAGCCGGTCGGCTCGGTACGGGTGGCAAGCACCAGCAGCGATCGGCCTCCCTGATCCAGGTTCCGGCCGGAATCGAGCGGCACCCAGAGGACCGTGGCGGTTTCGTTTTCCGAGAGGAGGTTGATATCGAGATTGCGGAGCGTGATGCCGCCGGAGCGGACCAGATAGCCGCTGGAGCCCTGCACGGCGCGCGCGTCCAGGGAGATGGAGCCGCGCTTGTACTCCCAGAAAATCTCCCGCGTATCGCTCCGCACCTCGCCATCGATCTCCGGCGTGAAGGAGATATCATCATACTGCGTGGCGGTCTGGGCGTTGGTGGAATCGGTGACGATCCGGTTGGCGGCCATCGAGCGACCCTGGATGCCGCCGGGGATCGTGTAGCCCCCCCAGGCATTGTCGAGACGCGGAAGGACGCGGGCCTGTTCCTCGGAATGCTGGATGTTGATCGTGGTCTGCGCCGGCGCCAGGAGATGATTACGGAAGATATGGGAGATCGCCGGGAAAAGCGACGCGTAGATCGGGTTGCTCCTGATCTGATTATATCTGTTGGAGTCGATAAACTTGTAGCTGCCGGCGTTGCCGTCGTCGTAGATATCCCACACCACGGCGTCCCAGTCCTGGAGCGATGAATAGGCGGGGATCATGATCCCCCCCTCGGCCTGATAGCGGTTCGGGAAGGGCTGGGCGTAGCTTACCACCAGCGGTTGCCGGCGATGCGCGCTTCTGGCGAAATCGTAGATCGGCGCGGGATAATCGATCCGCAGGGGAGAGTTGTTGCTATAGAGCTTCCAGTTGGTAGCGTCCCCATCGGTATAGTTCCACCCCTGGCTGCTCGACGCAAAGTCCGCGTCCGCCTCCACCTGCGACTCCATAAAGCCGCTTGCCCAATAGTTACCGGCACCGGTGATCGGCTGTCTGGCGCCGATGGAATCGTGAACGTAGCTTCGGAAATCGGAGAAGTAATCGCGCTCCAGCCCCATATAGAACTCCGACTGATCCTCCACACGCTTGCTGCTGACAAGGAAATTGGCGTCGTTGCCGGAGGGGATACGGGCCACGGTGGAGGTTTCAATCGCCTCGTTGTTCACCACTCCCGCCACTTCCAGCTTCCGCAACTGCACATCATCGATCTTCAGATCGCCATCCTTATCCCCATAATAGAAGACAATCGTAAACGGGGTGCTGCTCCGCACCGGGACGATAAACGCCTGCTGGAAGGTTTTCCAGTAGGGGAGGATATTGAAGTTGGCGTTAAGCCCGCCTCCCAGCCCCGCATCCTGTCCGCTCCCCACGGCAATCACCCGCCCATCAACATTGGAGCATTTCGCCTTGAAGCTGAGCGTATACACTTGGTTGAACTCCAGCGGCACCTGCTGGCGCATGTAGGCGGAGTAGAACGTCCCGTAATTCGGCTGCGTGTTCCGCACGCGGAGCGTCAGCGCAAGCTGGCCGTTCGGGACGCTGTCGGTGGTGGTCAGGATCTGCGACACGTTCACGCCGAACCCGCCGATATCCCACAGGCCTGCATAATCCCCCTCAAAGCTCCCCTCCTTGAAGATCGTCGGATAGCCACCGGGGGGAACCTGGGGGGTCCATGCGGCTTTGAGACCGGCGGTGCCCCCGTACTTCTTCTTCAGGAACTCGGAGTAGAGCGTATCAAGGCGGCGGGTATGATTCCAGCTCATCCCGTAGCCGGCCTGGCGATACTCCGTATAGCCGAGACGATAATAGGTGATCAGGCTCCCGCGGTCCATCGTCTCCAGCATCGCGATCGCCGGATCGGCCTTGTAGGACTTGCCGGTGTAGGGGTTGACATGATCCAGCAGAAGCCGGGAGACCATCTTATGGGTGGCGCGGACGGCGGGATAGAGATAATTCAGGGAGAAATCGACCCAGAGGAGGGAGTCCGCGGCGGCGGCGCTGATGCCATCGGTAGCGCGCGGGACGCGGGCCGACTGGAGCGTAAGGTAGCTGTAGATGCCGTTCTTCTTAAGCTGCGCGATAAACCAGTCAAGCCGGTCGATCATCGCCGGCTGGATTGTCCTGGCGCCGGTGGCGACATCGAGGAAGCTGGCGTACTGCCCCCAGTCGTACGAGTTATCGAAATATTCAAAGCGGACCAGGTTGATGCCCAGGTTCCGCAGGTGGGCCGCCGTTGCGATGGCCGTCACGCTGTCCGGGAAGCACGCGCTCCACTGCATGGATGTCCCGAAGAACCGGGCCGGGGTGCCATCATCGAACGTATAGTTCCCATTCTCCCGGTCCACCTTCAGAAACCCGTGGGCTCCGGCGGGGCCGGAGGGCATCGCGGGGAGATAGGGGCTGGCGACGGTATCGGCGAAATTGATCGTGTAGGGAAATCCATTGGTGATCCCGATCCCCTGCCCTCGAAGAGAGGAGGCAAGGAGCGGCAACAGAAAGAGAGCGGCAAGAGTAAACGGTCGCAGAGAACGGGACATGGGCACCTCGGCCTGAGGATTATGGAAAATTGGGCATATCAGCCTGTTGAATTGCTACAGATGCCCAGACTGTTCAAGGACGATCAGATGCAAGGCGGCCGAATCTGAGCGAATGAGGCGTCCTCCCGGACGCCGCAGTGAGCGATGTCGGGGGACGTTTGAAACGTCCCCGGACGCCGCAGATGACGTCCTTCAACAGTCTGACAGGGAACGAAACGCCCCGGAACGGGGCGGACGCGCGGGCCAATGGGGTGTTCTGATATCGGCTCTGGAGCGGGGGACCAGCGGAGGACGCGCTCAGGAAAATATCACATCGCCGGTCGCCATACTATAGCCTCCGGCATCCGCCTGAAATTGATGGCGGAAAAATCCCGCTTACGGAACGCAACACATTGACAAAACATACGTTAGTGGAGGTCGCGACCGGCGCAATTGCCGGGAGCCGACCGCGCGGGGAACATCCCATCCCTCTCCGCCGCTCATCCTCCGGCGGGGCATGACGAGAAAAAGGGCGAACCGAACCACGATTTCGTTCATTTTCCCGTCGCGGGTTGAACACCATATCAACTGGCCTTCTGCTTATATTGCCGATTCCGAGGCTCCCATGCCACTCGGAGGACCCGGGCCGAACACTCCAGCACATCGCGTCACACACGGGCCGGCCCGCCTGCTTCAACAACTGTCAGCATCATTTGTACGTACATACAATTCATTCCTTAAGGATCATTCGATGAATTTTTCAGCGTTGACCAAGGGGGCGCGTTTCGCCGCGCTCCTGGCGATTGCTGTCGCGGCGGCAGGTTGCCCGAGCAAAACGAACAACACCGACAGCAAGGGAGGCGGTTCGATGGCCGTCGCCACGGAGGACAAGTTCAAGGTTCCGGACGGGGCCGATCCGGCCGTTTCGGCGGGGCTTGGCGGTAGCGGGTTCGAGAAGATCGCCGCCGACAGCGGCTGGCAGACCAGTTCCCTGACCCCGGACCAGTTCCGCTATGTCGCCGACACCAACGCAAAGAAGGGGGGGCAATTCACCTTCTCGTTCCAGGAATGGCCGGCAACATTCCGCGCCATGGGAAAGGATGAGAACACCGAGGCCACCCGATTCATCTACGGACAGGTCTACGAAGGGCTTATCAACGTCAACCCGATGACCCTTGAATTCACCCCCAACCTGGCAACGCACTGGAAGGTTGGACCGGATAAGCAGACCTATTATTTCCGTATCGATCCCAACGCCCGTTTCTCCGACGGCCATCCGGTCACGGCGGAGGATGTAATCGCCACCGCCAAGCTGGGGAGCGATCCCACAATCCTGAGCCCCTACACCAACACCTTCCGGGCCGGCTTCGATACTCCCGAGGCGGTGAGCAAGTATATTGTCAAGGTCCATTCCAAGACCCTGAACTGGAAGAACATGTTCTATTTCGGCGCATCGGTGGTGATGCCGGCGCACGTTATCGGCAATATGACCGGCACCGATTACCTGAAGAAGTTCCAGTACGACATGCCCCCCGGCTCCGGCCCGTATGTGGTGGCAAAGCCGGGGGACGTGGAGAACGGCAAATCGATCGCGCTGACGCGCCGCACCAACTGGTGGCAGAAGGATTACCCGATCAACCGCGGGCAGAACAATTTCGACAAGATCAAGATTCTGATCATCCGCGATGAGAACCTGGAGTACGAGAAGCTCCGCAGTGGCGAGCTCGATTTCTATCGCGTCTCGCGCGCACAGTGGTGGCGGACGAAGTTCGACTTCCCGGAGATCACCCAGCGCGGCCTGATTCAGAAGCGGAAGATCTACACCGACGATGCCGTCGGATTCGGCGGCCTGGCGTTCAACACCCGTCGCGCCCCCTTCAGCGATCCCAAGGTTCGCGAGGCGCTGATCTATCTTTTCAACCGCGATCAGATTCTGGAGAAAGTGCTCTACAACGAGTACGTCGCTATCAACTCCTTCTATCCGAACTCCCCGTACGCCAACCCGAGCGATCCGAAGCAGGAGTACAGCCCGGAGAAGGCGGCGCAGCTTCTGGCGGAGGCCGGCTACACGCAGCGGAACGCCGAGGGAATTCTGATGAAGGATGGGAAGCCGTTTGTGATCGATATGCCGTTCGTCCAGCAGCTTGCCCATATCATCACGCCGATCCAGCAGGATTTCCTGAAGGCGGGGATCAAGATCAACCTCCGCGAGGTGGATCAGGTAACGCAGTTCAAGCTGGCGAACGACCGCAACTTCGACATGATCTACCAGCAGTGGGGGGGTCTTCTCTATCCGAACCCGATCAGCTCCTTCCAGTCCGCGCTGGCCGATCAGAACAACACGAACAATACCACCGGCTTCAAGAACTCGCGCGCCGATGAGCTGATGAAGATGGAGCAGACGGAGTTCGACCAGGCCAAGCGGACCAAGATCCTTCAGGAGCTTGACAGCATCCTTGTGGGCTCCAAGCAGTACGCGCTCAACTGGGTCGCGCCGTTCAACCGCCTGGTCTACTGGAACAAGTTCGGCCATCCCGATTTCTATCTGGGAAGAATCAGCGACTGGCAGGGGGCAATCGCCACCTGGTGGTACGATCCCGACAAGGCGGCAGCGCTTGACAAGGCACGGAAGGACCCGTCCGCCAAGCTGGATATCGGGGAGACCGATGTGAAGTTCTGGCCGGAGTTTGATAAGACCCACATCATCAAGAGCGTGGATTACACGGCTTCCGGCAGCGCCAACGATTCCTCGAAGAAGAACGCGGCGGGGGAAGCCGCCAAGCCATCGATCAAGTAGTTCGTTCCTCACGGGGCCCGGCCTTCCGCCCGGGCCCCGGTTTATTCCGGCCAACGGCAACTAACTCAACCGACAATGTTCAACTATTTCCTACGGCGCTTTCTCCTGATCGTTCCCACGTTCCTGGCCTGCACGATCGTGGTGTTCGTTATTCTCCAGGTGACCCCCGGCGGGCCGTTCGAGATGAAAATGCAGGAGGCCGCGCAGCAGCAGAGTGGAGGCGAAGGTGGTGGCGGCGGCGGTGATGCCCACGGCGGCGGCATGCAGGTGCCGGCCGAGGCACAGGCGGCGCTGAAAAGTTATTTCGATCTCGACAAGCCGATCCACATACGCTACGCCATCTGGCTCAGCAAAATGGCGCACGGGGATCTCGGGGAGTCGTACGTCTACTCCCAGCCGGTGATCGACGTGATCACGAGCAGGTTTCCCGTCTCCATCTACTTCGGTCTGATCGGCTTTACGCTCTCCTATCTTATCTGCATCCCGCTCGGCATCCTGAAGGCGATCCGGCATGGCTCATCGTTCGATCTTGTCAGCTCCGCCATCGTCTTCATCGGGTTCTCCATTCCCGGCTGGGCGCTGGGGGCGGTGGTGATGGCGCTGGATCACGGCAAGACATTTCCGCTGGGGGAGTTCCGCTCCTCGGGGTGGGATGACATGGCCTTCTGGGACCAGATATGGGATCAGCTCCATCACACCATTCTTCCGGTGATCTGCTATATGGTGGGAGGCTTTGCCACGCTCACCATCCTCATGAAAAATTCGCTCATGGAGAACCTGGGGCAGGACTACGTCCGCACGGCGTTCGCCAAGGGGCTTTCCGAGAAGCGGGTGGTGTTTATCCACGCGCTTCGCAACTCCATGATCCCGATTGCAACCGGCCTTGGGCACGCAATCAGCCTTATCCTTGCCGGCTCCTTCCTGATCGAGAAAACGTTCAACATCGATGGGATTGGGTATCTCGGCTATCGCTCGGCGGTGGGGCGTGATTACACCGTGGTGCTCGGCATCCTTGTTATCGAGGTGGCCCTCCAGCTTCTGGGCAATATCTTCAGCGATATGCTCTACGCCGTTTTCGATCCGCGCATCCGCTTCAGGTAGACACGCGCGCGGCTTGAACGATGGCGCGGGCGGATGATCCGCCCATGCCCCAGGCAACATGACCCTGCCCCAGGCAATCCAATCAATATCTCTATGCCCGATAATATATCAGAAGACAACGGCGTTCCGGGGAACGATCTCCCGGGTGACGGCATGACGCCGGGAGAGAACCAGATGACTCCGTCCGGCCCATCGAAGGAGAAGGCCGGCGAGGACCAGCCGCCGATCGGCGACGAGATGTCCGCCCGGCAATCGATTCCGCCGAAGAGGCTCACGCTGGACCCCGACGTGCTTGCGCGCCAGTCCGCGCAGCGGGAGATACGGGAGGCGACCGGCGCGGTTCCGGGAGGGATCGCGGCACGGGGGGAGAGCACGCCCGCGGCTCCGCCGGTTTCGATCATGCGGAAGCGGTTCCGCAAATTCAAATCGCTGAAGCGGGGATATATCTCCTTTATCCTTCTGATGGTCCTCTATGTCCTCTCCTTTCTTCTTCCGATTCTGATCAACAGCAAGCCGCTGGTGGTGCATTACAATGGGGAGTATTCCTTCCCGGCGTTCGCATCGCTCCTGCCGTTCAGCAAAAGCTTCTATCCCGGCTCCAAGTTCGGACAGAGCGGAAGCCAGGCGACGAATTTCCATCAACTCAAGAAGGATCTGGCGGCGAGCAGCGGCGATAACTGGGTGATGATGCCGCTCTATTCGTGGGACCCGTACGAGAGCGATTTTCAGAGCGCGGAACCTCCCCCCAATGCCCCCTCACAGCTTCATATCTTCGGCACCGACAACACGGGGCGCGATGTGTTTGCCCGCATGTGCTACGGGTTCAACGTCTCGATCTCCTTCGCCCTTATCCTCACGTTTGTCAACTTCCTGGTCGGCACGGCGCTGGGCGGGCTGATGGGATACTACGGCGGCAAGTTCGATCTGATCTCCCAGCGTCTGATCGAGGTGTGGTCCAACATCCCGTTCCTCTACACCGTGATCATTATCAGCTCCATTCTGATCCCGAACTTCTGGCTGCTGATCGTGGTCCTCTCGGTCTTCGGCTGGATCGGCATGAGCTACCTGATGCGCGGCGAATTTCTCAGGGAGAAGAACAAGGATTACGTCTCGGCCGCGATCTCGCTGGGGGCAACCGACAGCCAGATCATCTTCAAGCATATCCTTCCCAACTCCCTGACCCCGCTGATCGCGTCGCTCCCCTTCTCGGTGATCGGCGGCATCACAACGCTTGTCGGCCTCGATTATCTCGGGTTCGGCATTCCCCCTCCCACGTCGAGCTGGGGGCAGATGGTCCAGATCGGCATGGAGAACCTGGAGCACTGGTGGCTGGTGGTGGTTCCCCTCAGCGCCATGTTCCTGACGCTCCTGCTGGTGACATTTATCGGCGAGGGAATCCGCGAGGCGTTCGATCCGAAGGTCTTCTCGCGACTCCGTTGATCGAAGCCGTGGCGTAAGTTGTCGGGGACGTTTGAAACGTCCCCCGGCAGTCTGTTAAACACTGATTTTTGCTCAGGGACCAAGACTTGGCTAACGAAAAGCTACTCGAAATCCGCGATCTGCGGACGCATTTCAAAACCGAATCGGGGATCGCGAAGGCGGTTGACGGCGTCTCGTTCGATATCTACAAGGACGAGGTGCTGGGCATCGTCGGCGAATCGGGCTCCGGGAAATCGGTGACGGCCCTCTCGCTGATGCGCCTGATCCCGAACCCGCCCGGCGAAATCGTCAGCGGATCGGTGGTGATGAACGGGAAGGATCTGCTGAAACTGCCGCTGTCGCAGATGCGGGCGATGCGCGGAAAGGATATCGGCATGATCTTCCAGGAGCCGATGACATCGCTCAACCCGGTCTTCAAGATCGGCTTTCAGGTGATGGAAACGGTGCTCCAGCATGAGCAGGTTTCCAAGAAGGAGGCGTTCGACCGCGGCGTAGATATGCTCCGGCTGGTCGGCATCCCCGCGCCGGAAAAGCGGATGGATGAGTACCCGCATCAGTTCTCCGGCGGCATGCGCCAGCGTGTGATGATCGCGATGGCGCTCGCCTGCAACCCGCAGCTCCTGATTGCCGACGAGCCGACGACGGCGCTCGACGTGACAATTCAGGCGCAGATCCTGGAGCTGATGCTGAAACTGAAGAGCGAGCGGAGGGATTCGGCGATCGTGATGATCACGCACGATCTTGCCGTGGTCGCCGAAACCTGCCAGCGGGTGATTGTGATGTACGGCGGGCGGATTCAGGAGGTCGGCACGGTGCGCCAGATCTTCAACAACCCGCTCCATCCCTACACGCAAGGCCTGCTCGATTCAATCCCGCATCCGGTGATCGGCGAGCGACACAAACGTCTCCGTGCAATCGAGGGGATGGTCCCCAACATCCTCGATATGCCGAAGGCATGCAAGTTCAACACGCGATGCGAGCACGCAATGGATATCTGCTTTACGGTGGAGCCGGAACTTGTGGAGATGGAGCCGGGGCATCTTGTCCGCTGCCATCTCTTCCCGCAGCCGCTGATGGCATAGCCTTGATGTTCTGCTTTTCCATGCGCGGGGCAGCGCCCCGGCGCGCACAATCGATAACGCAACGATGAGCCCTCCGGCCCCCGGAAGCGCAATCGCGAGGATGCTCCGCTCGCGACTCTTCCTCCCCTCTCTCTTCGGCCTGGCGCTCCTTCTCCGGCTTGGCTGGGTTGCGTGGGCATATGGCGCGGGGGTCCGGCCGGTAAGCGATGCGGGATGGTATTTCGGGCGGGGAATCGAGATGGCGCACGGCGCCGGGTACGCCGTTGATGGCGCGCCGACGGCATACTGGCCGGTGGGATATCCGGCGTTCCTCGGTCTGCTGGTCTCGATCTTCGGGACATCTCCCCTCCCGGCGATGCTGGCGAACGTGACGCTCCAGATCGGGATCATCGCGGCAACGCTCGGAATTGCGCGGAGGTCCACGGGATCGGAAACCGTGGCGCGGATAGCGGCGCTGATCCTGGCGGTTTCGCCGAACATGATCGCCTATAGCTCGCTCCTGCTGAGCGAGTCGCTCTTTGTCATGCTGATGCTGGCCGCGTTGCTCCTCTTCCTGAAGGGGATCGGCGGCGCGGGCAGGGGGGCGTCCACCTACGGGATTGTGGCGATTGCCGGGCTTCTCTTCGGGCTGGCGGCGCTGGTGAAACCACAGGCGATTCCGATTCCGGCGGTCGCGCTGGCGGCGCTGCTGATCGGACGACGGCGGGACGATCCGTTACGAACGTACAGGCGCTCAACGGCGCTGATCCACGTCATCATGCTTGCGGCTCTCCTCCCCTGGATGGCCCGCAACCACGGGCTTTTCGGCCGGTTCGGGATTATCTCGACAAACGACGGCATCAATTTGTTCATTGGAAACAATCCATCGGCGAACGGCACCTATCTGCTGAACGACACGCTGGAGCGGGAGTATTTCGATGCACCCGATGAGCCGGCCCGCAACGGCAGGGCGCGCGACATCGCCCTGCGACATATCGCGACACATCCGCTGGCGACCGTTGCGCTCCTCCCGAGAAAGTTCTGGTATCTCTACCGCGCCGACACCGAGGGATTTTCCTGGAACCTGCGGAGCCTTCCCGAGCCGGAAGCGCCGGGAACACGCCCCCTGGAGGCGCTGAAGATCATCTCGTTCGCCTACTGGATTTCGCTGATGGCGGCCTGCATTGGAGGAATCATCCTCACATGGCGACGGCGGAACGCGGAGGGGGCGCGGTTTCGGTGGCTGGGCGCATGGATCATCGGCTATTTCACGCTGGTGCCGCTCGTCTTCTTCGGCGACGGACGATTTCATTTCCCCGTCATCCCCTGGATGGCGATCTACGCCGCGATAGTTATCGCTTCGTGGCTGGAACACTCGCGGAGCGATGATGCAGGCATCGGGATTGCGCCCGGCCGAAGCCTGGAAGAATAACAGAGACGGTGCAATAACGCAACGGATGACGTTGTTTGCAGCTACTTCGGATACACAGACTGTTCAGGGACGATCAGATGCAGGACGGCCGAGCCTGAGCGATTGAGGCGTCCTCCCGGACGCCGCAGTGAGCGAACGGTGAAGGCCAACACCGCAGATGACGTTGTTTGCGGCTACTTCGGATACACAGACTGTTCAAGGACGATCAGCTGCAAGGCGGCCGAACCTGAGCGAATGAGGCGTCCT
>JBDSJW010000262.1:0-9153 GCA_039917235.1 Kapaibacterium sp. (SeqCode)
CGATATGAGCCATTGTGTGATAATGACGCGCGGGCTCCGCATAGGCTGCGGCGATATCGGCCAAGGCCGCCGCAACCACATCCACGGACGCGCCGAAACGGCTCCCGTGCAACGTCCGGCGCTCGAAAACCGTTACGCAATTGGGATTATTCATACCGAAAGAAATTTCATTGCACCGCGGATAAATCCGCCGATTATTCTCCGATGAACTCTCCGGAGGATTTCCGAGATTCGCGATTATGGAATGGCCCCCGACACAATCATCGACACCTGCACGCCATGCAGCAGCAACCTCCCTCTCCGCTCCGCGGCGCTGATATCCGCGAACAAATCTGCCCATCGTGCGGCGGAATCTTCCCCAGCAATTTCGGCTTCACCGACTGGTGCGACCGATGCGAATGGAATCTTGAACCGCGGGCCGCGCCGGAGCCCCGAAACATCATCGAATCGATCTATGCACGGCTTGGCGACCGGCTGAGCAGGGGCTTGATCACCGAGATGCTGGCCGCGGAATCGATACGGCCAAGGCTCACGATCTCGAAGATTACCGCGTATGCGATCGCCGGGCTGGTTCACGGCATCACGTTGATCTTGCTGATAACGGGGATCGTGATGATTGCCACCGGCTGGCCCCATTTCCTGATGGTAGCCGGCGGAATCCTTTTTGCGCTCTGCGCGTTCGCCGTCCGGCCGAGGATTATGAAAGTACCGGAAAAGATCCTCTCCAGAGAGCGGATACCGGCGCTCTATAAATTATCCGATGATATCGCGGATGCGCTTGGGACCTCGCGGCTGGCCGGGATTATCGTGGACACCAGATTCAACGCGTCGTTTTTCAGGGCCGGCTGGCGCCAGCGAAAATATATGACGATCGGCATCCCGATGTTCGCCACCCTCACCGCCATGGAGCGCGTCTCCACGATCGGGCACGAGATAGGGCATGGCGCCAACGGGGATTCCACGCGGGGGCTCTTCATGGGAACGGCAATCGCATCGCTGCTGACATGGCGATCGATCATCCGCCCGCAATCGCTGCATGGAAATGCAAGGGGAATGGCCGCGTTGATCATGATCCCTGTGAACGCGCTCCTCTACGGGGTGTCGGGGATCATCAGCGGCGTTGTCTTCCTTCTGGCGCGGCTCCTCTACCGCAACCAGCAGCGCGCCGAATATCTCGCCGATTATCTGAGCGCGGTTGTGGCGGGGAGAGAGGCATCGGTCACCAGCATCGACAAGCTCCATCTGGCGAACATCTATGAATTCACCGTGCAGAAGTTTGTGGCAGGCTCCAGAAATCCATCGGGACTATTTCAGGAACTGGGCAGGCAAATGGCGATGATTCCGGAACGGGAGATGGAGCGTCTGCGACGGATTTCGCGGATGGAATCATCCCGGCTGGACATGACGCATCCCCCCACCCCCTATCGTGTTCAGTTCCTGGATGCGAAATCCCCGATCGAACCGCGCATCACGATATCGGACGCGGAGGCACGGCGGATCGATGATGAGATCGCATCGTTTTATCAGGCGGTGGAGCATGTGATCGTGGAACAGCGACAGGCCCGGATGTACCGGATGAACTGAACGGCGGCCAACCCGCCGGAAGGAATTCAACGGCCTGCTGCCAGACTGTTGAAGGACGTCATCCGCGGCGTTGGCCTTCACCATTCGCTCACTGCGGCGTCCGGAAGGACGCCTCGTTCGCTCAGGTTGGGCCGCCTTGCGGCTGATCGTCCTTGAACAGTCTGCTATGATAGCCGAGACTCAACCTCAGCCAGCCTCCGCTCCAGAAAACGTCGCTCCGCCTCGTTGGTCACCAGCGCCAGCGCCTCACGGTACGCGGCGGCCGCTTCGGCAAAGCGGTTCAGGCGACGGAGCAGATCAGCGCGGACGGCGGGGAGAAGATGATAGCCGGGGATATCGATGGCGTCGAGAAGAGCAAGCCCGTGTTCGAACCCCTCCGCCATCGCGATTGCAACGGCGCGATTAAGCTCGATCACCGGCGACGGCTGAAGCCGCGCCAGCATCCCGTACAGAATCGCGATCTGCGCCCAATCGGTCTCCTCCACCGAGGCGGCTCGCGAGTGGAGCGCCGTAATTGCGGCCTGGACGGCATATCCCCCCGGCGTCCCTCCACGCAACGCCCGCTCCAGCAACGCCAGCCCCTCCGCGATTTTCGGATGATCCCACCGCGAACGGTCCTGATCCTCCAGCACCACGATCGCCCCCGTCTCATCGGTCCGGGTGGCGCGGCGCGCATCGTTGAAGAGCATCAGCGCCAGAAGCGCCCTTGCCTCCCGCTCGGCGGGGAGAAGCGCCACAAGCTCCCGCCCCAGACGGATCGCCTCGGCGCAGAGATCGGCGCGGACAAGATCGCTGCCGAAGCTGGCGGCATAGCCCTCGTTGAAGACAAGATAGACCACGGCGAGCGCGGCATCGAGCCGCGCGGCCAGCTCTTCATCGGCGGGGACTTCGTAGGGGATGCGCGCAACCCTGATCTTGGATTTGGCGCGGACAAGTCGCTGCGCCAGCGTGGGAACGGGGAGAAGAAACGCGCGGGCAATCTCCTCGGTGCTCAACCCGCAGATGGTGCGGAGCGTCAACGCCACCTGTGCCTCCGGGGCGAGCGCCGGGTGGCAGCAGGTAAAGATCAGCCGCAGCGAGTCGAGCGGGACGGGGGTATCTTCCTCGGGCATGATAGCGGCGGCGATATCCTCCCGTTTTCCCTCGGCCAGCACGCGACGGCGGATCTGATCGATCGCCTTGTTCCGTGCCGTCGTCATCAGCCAGCCAACGGGATTCAACGGCGGCCCCTTTTCCGGCCACTGCTCCAGCGCGGCGGCAAAGGCCTCCTGCAATGAATCCTCCGCAAGCGTGATATCCCGGACCACGCGGATAAGGCTGGCGAGGATGCGACCGTATTCGCGACGGTGAAGTTCGCCGAGGTTCATTGCGGCATCACCGGCCGCACTTCCATGGAGAACCCGGCGCGGAGGGCCGGGAACCGCGCCGCAATGGCGATTGCCTCATCCAGATTACGGCACTCGACCACCTGATAGCCTCCCAGCATTTCGCTGGCCTCGGCAAATGGGCCGTCGGTGATGACCAACTCTCCGTTATTCCGGCGCAGAGTAGTCGCGGTGGAAGCCGGATGAAGCCCCGCCATTCCACGAAGATGGCCGCTCTTCACCAGTTCCTGCGCCCAGATATCGCGCGCATCCTCCAGCCGAGCGGCTTCATCGCCCGGGAGTTCCTCCCAGAGCCTGTCATCTCCGTACACCAGCAGCATGTATTGCATGGGATCACCTTTGTGTGCTGAAAACTACTCTGATCGGCGCAAACCGCGCAAACGAACGGCCGGCCCGGGGATGGACCGGCGTCCGAATCATTCAGGATAGAGTGATTATGGCTTCGGGAAATCCGCCCCCGGCCCCATGATCTGCCGGATCTCCCCCTGACCGTCCCCCGCGATCGCGAAGAAACGCCTGCTTACTTCGAGCGCCTCCTCCCTGGAGCCGACCTCCACCATCGCGAAGCCGGCAACCAGCTCCTTTGCCTCGGTGAACGGCCCGTCGGTCACGGCGAACGTTCCGCCGGAGGAAGTCACGTGGGCGCCCCCCATCGAGACCGGAAGCAGTCCGCCAGTTGCCAGCAGCACGCCGGAGTTCGTCATCTCCTCAATCAGCTTCCCCATCTCGGTCATCATCTCCATGCTGGGAGGAACTCCGGCCAACTCCGGCGCTGGAGTGGAAATCATCAGAAATTTCATCGTGTTTTCTCTTATCGTTTGTTTTGAATGGATGTAATCGTCGCGTCACGTCACGTCGGGGTCGGTTTCAAACCGACCCGTACAAACCGACCCGTACAAAGCGCTTTCAAACCGACCCGTACAGGATCCGGCGCACTCCGTCATCTCCCCAAATCATCGCCGCGAAGCCAGAAGCGGCTGGAGCCGGCCATCGCTCAGATATAATCCTCCCCAGATCAGCAGGGCAAAATAGATCGGGAAGAGAGTATGGCTGAAGAGGAGCGCATCCATGCGCGCATGCGTGGCAACGGCGCCGCCGAGATAGCCCGTTATCAGGATGGCACCAAGAATGGATGTGCGCGGAACCGCGTAGAAGAGAAGGCAGGCAAGTTCCACGATCCCAAGCGCAACCACGATGCCGGCGGGATATCCAAGCTGCGTGGTCCCCTCCACCGAGGGGGTGCTCTTCATGATTTTCATGACGGCATCAAGAAGAAGGAACAGTATGGCGATGCCGCTGATGATGCGTCCGGCCCAGAGCCTCTTCCTTGATACCGGAGCGATGTGAATATCCGATTGCATCTGTTTGCCTCGTTTATGTTCAGTGGAAGATCGTTTGAATCGCGGATGCGTACGCATCATGTCGGCAGTCCGCCGGGAGTCCCGATTGCGGGGCGCCCGGCCTTGATCACATCCCCGGGGCGGGACGCGCGGTTACTGGTTCTCCGCCGACCGCGCGCGCAGCCGTGCCTCCTGCTCCCTGAGCTCCGGCGTCAGCTCCGCGCCGAAATCCTCAGCCTCGAACACCTGACGGATCTCGATCTCGCTTTCGGAACCGGTTGGGGCGGGGCAACGCTTTACCAGTGCGATTGCCTCATCCATCGAATTCACCTTCCAGATCCAGAAGCCGGCGATCAGCTCCTTTGCCTCGGTAAACGGCCCGTCGATCACGGTCCTTGTCGCCCCCGAAAACCTGACGCGCGCCCCTTTCGAGCTGGCCTGAAGCCCTTCGCCCGCGATCATGACGCCGGTATCGACCAGCTCCTGATTGAACGCCATCATATCGGTGAGCTGCTGCTCGCTGGGAAGGACTCCCGCCTCGGTATTCTTGTCCGCCTTGATGATCACCATGACTCGCATTGTAGTATCTCCGTCTTATTTCAGGTTAAGAAATGAGCTTAACAGACTGTTGAACAACGTCATCTGCTGCGTTGGCCTTCATCATTCGCTCACTGCGGCGTCCCAAAGGACGCCTCATTCGCTCAGATTCGGCCGCCTTGCATCTGATCGTCCTTGAACAGTCTGGGCATCTGTAGTACTTCAACAGGCTATTAAGCCTTGTTCTACTCTATGTCGAACCGGACGACGCGAAATCGACAGGGGCGAAAAACTTTTTTTTCACCGGCCGTTGCCGGCCCCCGGGATGTCAATGAGGCCCGGTACAAGCCTCCGCTTTCCTCTATGTCGAACCGGACGACGTGAAATCGACAGGGGCGGAAAACTTTTTCGTAGATCGTCTTCAGCGCCTCACGAGCGCTCGCGGAGAGCGGCGAAGGCAATAAAAAAACGCCGAATATCAGGAGATATCGACGTTTAACAAAAACAGATAACGGCGTTCCGGGATATCATGCCAATCGCGCCCCATTATTCACCTCACGTTCCGGGATTGCCAGCACCACCTCACCGGCATCACCGATAAATCCCGTTACCAGCACTTCGGAGAAGAACGGACCGATCTGTCTCGGCGGAAAATTCGTGACGCAGATCACCTGACGGCCGATCAATTCCTCGCGATTATACAGCTTTGTGATCTGCGCGCTGGACCGCTTTACACCGAATTCCCCAAGGTCCACCGTCAGCTTATAGGCGGGTTTCCTCGCCTCCGGGAATTCATCGGCCGCGATGATTGTGCCGACCCGTAGCTCCACCTGCTCGAAATCATTCCAGGTTATCCGCGGCATTGTGTTGGTTGATAGTTGTGTCCGAAAAAACAGGCGGCGTTACCATCATCGATAAGGTCATTTCGTCAACCGCTCGATAATCTCCCGATGCTTTGGATAGCGATCCAGAAGATCGGCGCGATTCCCCATCTCGAAATCCGCGAAGTCAAATCCGGGAGCAACGGTACATCCCACCAGCGAGTAGCCCTCCGGATCATCGACGATGGCGCCGAACCAGCTTCCGGCGTGGATGATCCCCTGGTACGCCTCCTCCCCCTCATCGGCCACTCCCAGCCGGACGGTGGAATACATCCCCTCGGCATTGATCACATGGATCGTCACCGGGCAACCCGCATAGAAGTGCCAGATCTCCTCCGATTTCAGCCGGTGGAACAACGATGGACGATCCCCCTTCAGAAGAAAATAGATCGCCGTGGAGATCCTCCGATCGCCGTTGTAGCGCGACGGAAGATGTTCGCCACGAATCGTCTCGATGGACCGATGCGTCTCGTGAAAGAAGCCCCCCTCAGGATGCTCCGTCATGTTGAACCGCTCTATCCAGTACGTGGCATCCTTCATCATTCGGGGTCCGATTTGAGTGTGTTGCCGGCGTTCACATACGCTGATCAGACTATCGTTTCGATCATCTTCGCGAAGCGCCAGGCATCCTGGAACGTGTTGTACATCGGGACCGGCGCAACGCGGATCACATCGGGATGACGGAAATCGACGATGGCCCCCTCCCGCTTCATCTGCTCGGAGAGGCGGCGCGCGTCGGAGCCGGTACGGATGGAGAGCTGGCAGCCGCGTTCGGCCGGATTGCGCGGCGTCAGTATCTCGAATCGCCCGTTGGAGGCGCCATCGACCAGAAATTCCAGATAGCCGGTGAGCAGTTCCGATTTGGTCCTGAGCGCATCCATCCCCGCCTCGGTGAAAAGCTCAAGCGCCGCCTTGTGCGCCGCCATCGGAAGGATCTGCGCGTTGCTGAGCTGCCAGCCGGCCGCCCCGTGCTGCGGCACGAACTCCGGGCGCATCTCGAAACGGCTCTGCGGATCGTTCCCCCACCAGCCGGCAAACCTCGGAAGCTCCGGCGCGAACGCATGCCGCTCGTGCACAAAGCATCCTCCCACGCCACCGGGGCCGGAGTTGAGATACTTGTAGGTACACCAGACGGCGAAATCGACATTCCAGTCGTGAAGCCGGAGACGGAGATTGCCGGCGGCGTGGGCCAGATCGTACCCAACCACGCATCCCTGCTCCTGAGCCACCGCTGTAATCCGCTCCATGTCGAACGCCTGGCCGGTGTAGTAGTTCACCCCCCCGAGCATCACCAGCGCTATCTCGTTGCCACGCGCCACAAGCAGCCGCTCGATATCATCAACGCGGATGGTGTTCTCGCCGTCGCGGGGGCGGAGCGGGATGATGGCATTGGCGGGATCGTGGCCGTGAAACCGCGCCTGGCTTCCCACCGCGTACTGGTCGGAAGGGAACGCCCCCTCCTCCACCAGAATCTTGTAGCGCTCCGGCGTCGGGCGGTAGAAGGAGGTCATCATCAGGTGGAGATTGGTGGTGAGCGTGTTCATCACCACAACCTCGCCGGGGTTGGCCCCCACAACGCGCGCGGCCGATTCCCGGAAGATCTCATGATAGCTGTACCATGGGTTCTTCGCCTCGAAATGCCCCTCAACGCCAAACTCCGCCCAGTCGTGCAGCTCCTGCTCCACGGCAGCGCGGGTTCGCTTCGGCATAAGGCCGAGGGAGTTGCCGGTGAGATAGAGAAACGGCTCGCCGCCGACGGTGCGGGGGAAATGATATTCCTCGCGGAAGCCTGCAAGCGGGTCCATGCGGTCAAGCTCCAGCGCGAATTCCAGCGAGGGATGATAGTCGGCGGCCAATGATGCTGTGTTCATTCCTGAAGCGATAATGGATTGGATCGAGAATTTTCGGCGGACGCGCGGTTCAGCGCTCCAGCGCGTAGAGGATTGGTCGAGATGGAGCCGCATCCAGAAGCATCGCGGGGATCTGAAGATCGAGAAGATAGATCCCGTCGGCGACGGCATCATCAACATAGATCATCTCGGTGATCGTTCCGGGAGGATACGGCTCCGGCACGCCGGGCGCGACCGATTCCATGCCCCAGAAGATCCTGTGGTTCGTCAGGCTCGGCTCATCCTCCCGATCAACCGATGGAAGGTCGATCAGCAGATGCTCCACCTCCAGCGCGCGAATCCTCCGCATCGCCCCGCGCGAGATATAGGGGGGATTTGCTCCCGAGTAGGCGGCGTTCCGTTTTCCCGCGCCGTTGGGAAGCGTCCTGATGATCAGCGCGCGGAGAAATTCCGCCGGGATATCGCCAATGCGCCCGATCGCCGCCGCAAGATCATCAGCCGAAACCGAGAGTTCGCCGGGGACGGCCGACTCGGCATCGGACGGGGAAACCGTCACCAGCACGGCCGGCAGAAGGGTGCGTTTGAGAACATCGGCCACCGCTATCCGCTCGTCGCTGATATGGCCGACGCACTCGGTATGCGTCCCGTTGCCATGCGGGTTTATCGTGATGGTCTCGCAGTTACAGCTTCCACCACGTCGCGTATCGCCGATAAAGCCTCCCCCTTCCGCAACCGCGGCGGAGGCGGCGGGGAGATGGAATGCACTCGGTTGATCGCCGTAAAAGTCGAGAGAGATGGCGATATCGATCGGCCGCGCGGAATCGAACCTGTACTCGCGACCGGCGACGGTAAATGCGAAGATCATATCGAAGTTTCTGTTTCTGCCATGAGATGCCACGCGATCGTGCGGGAGATATTCATCTGCCGCCGCCCCTATCCCATCACCCGCTCGAACCGCTCGCGCGTTACCCCCAGCCACTCCAGCGCGGTCCCGCTCAGAAGCCGTTCCCTGGTTGGGCCGTCAAGATCGCTCAGCGATTCTATCAGTTCTCCCGGATGCTGTTCGCCAAGCGGGAAGGGATAATCGGAGCCGAGCATGATGCGGTCGGCGGAGAAAGTATCGATCATATAGCGGAGCACGGCCGCGTCGTGGACGAGGGAATCGAAGTAGAGCTTCGGCACGTGTAAGCGGGGCTCGGTCGTGGTACGAATCTGCGTAAGATCGGGGCGGACATGGAAGCCGTGTTCGATGCGGCCGATCGTCATCGGGAAGGAGCCGCCACCGTGGGCAAAGCAGAAGCGGAGGTTTGGAAAGCGATCCAGCACGCCGCCAAAGAGGATGGAGCAGATTGCCAGCGATGTCTCCGCCGGCATCCCCACCAGCCACGGAAGCCAGTAACGGGGCATCTTCTCGCGACCCATCATCTCCCAGGGATGGACGAAGATGGCGGCGCCCAGACGCTCGGCGGCCTCGTACACCGGGAAGAGCGCCTCCTCATCCAGGTTCCAGTCGTTGATATGCGATCCTATCTGCACGCCGGCCAGCCCAAGCTCCTTTACGCAGCGTTCCAGCTCC
>JBDSJW010000263.1:0-28619 GCA_039917235.1 Kapaibacterium sp. (SeqCode)
CGGCCAGCAGCGCGCGCCCCTTGCCGACGGCGTAATCGTAGGCCAGGACTTCCTTGATCATGTAGTCGGAGCCATAGATGCCCGGCACAATGGCCGTGGTATCGCCGCTGTAAACCTTATCCTCCGCAATTGCCGGCTTGTCCGATGTCACCACATACCGCCGGTGCGTGCTGTCCACGGCCGCGAATCCGATGCCGCCGCAGTTCGCATGCTCCAGATGATCGATACGTCCCCCTTCCACCATCAGGAAAAATCCCTTGTCGCTCTTCCGCTTCAGCACCTCGATCGCTATCTGCGTCATCTCCGCCAGGTTTGGCTCCCAGTCGTACGTCATCTGCCGGTCCTGCTCGTAGTCGCAATGCGAGTCGCGGAACAGGCCGATCAGCTTCGCGTTGTTGTTCGGGGTGAACTGCGAAAGGTCAAGGTTGTTGAGCGCATCGCGGGAGTTGACAAATTTGTAGCCGCGGCTTTTCGCCACCTCGATCAGATCGACAGTATCCATGCGACCCCCTTTGCCAAGGATGACCGTATCACCCTTCGGGTACTTGAGGATGTTGCCGTTGTGATCGCGGACGATGTTGTTGGCGCCGGGCTTCTTCTTCGGGAGGAACTGGCGGGAGCCGCCGCCAAGAAGGACATCGATTGCAACGCCGACCTTTGGATCGGGGAGAACCCAGTCGCGCGTGGCGTTGTAGGAGCTGTCCTTTCCGTTGAAGATCGCCTGATATTCCGCCTGCGTGGTGGAGAGATACTGCGCCGCGATATAATCCTCCAGATCGCGCTGCCAGATATGCGAGCCGAACACCGCCGGCGTGGCGTGCGTGATCCGCGTGGTTGTCACCAGGCCAACCGCGTAGCCCTGCTTTTTGGCGGCTTCCAGGATGGTGGGGAGCGCCTTCATCGAATCCGGGTCCATCGCGATAAACTCATTGTCGATTTTCCCGCGGCGTCCAACCGCGTAGCAGGTGGCGCCCGGCGCCGAATCGGTGATCCAGCTATTCAGCGAATGCGTTGTCACCGTGCCGTTGTACCTCAGCGCGTCAAGCTGCATTGCGTGGAAGCCAACATCGTTGCTGAAGCGCTTCCCCTGCTGTCCCTGCCCCAGCGCCATCCGCGCCGCGGTCTTCGGCGCAATACCGAACCCGTCGCCGATGAACAGGATGACATTTTTCTTCTGTGCGTGGGCCGCGACGGCCGTCAGCGCCAGCACCGCCAGCACGAGCAGCGATTTTTGTAAAGACTTCATAGAGCTGTTGATAGAATTGGTTGGATGCAAATCGAGGCTCGGCAAAACTATCCGGCAACCATGGCCTGGATGTAACCCCGCTGTTAACTGGCGCGGCGCGGCCGTTAAATGCCCGTAATCATTGCGAAGGCTTAACACAGGTTGCGTGGAGGTAATGAGGAATCCATGCATCGCGGCGATAGGTTGTGCCCGATCGGAAAATCCGCGCGACCGAAATCAAATCAACCATGCGATATATCTCAGGACGAACTTCACCGGCGGCGATCATCACGCTCGCCTTCACCATCGGCGCAACCTCCGCCGAATCCCGCACGCCGGCCATCAGCAGGATCGCGCTCACCGGCCGTGATGGTCATCCCGTTTCCACGGCCCCCATCACGCTTCTTCAGGAGCTGAACGGCGGCGGCCTTGCGCTTGCCACGGCGGATGGGGTGATGATCGTGCGCGATGGCAGGGTGATGGCAACGGCCGCCGGGCTGCCGGAAGTGCTTGCGCTGGCCGAGGTCGGCGGGAAGCTCTATGCCGGCACGGCCGCGGGGCTTTACCAGATCACCATCGCCGACGGAGTATCGCGCCGCGTGGAGATGCCGGCGCTCAAGACGTTCCCGCGCATCACATCGCTTGTTGCCGATAACGCCGGCGCGCTCTGGATCGGGACGGGCGGCTACGGACTCTTCAGCATGAAGAAGGGAAGCATCGATCCGGTTCCCGGCGCCCCCTTTATCTCCTCGCTGGCGGCCACGCCCGATGGCTCCGTCTGGATCGGCACCAACATCGGACTCCATCGCGTTCGCGACGGCGTCTATCATGCCTATTCGGAGGAGATTCATCACGAGGGGCTGGCGATTCCCGATAATATCGTGGAACGGTTGCAGACCGATCGTTCCGGTCGCCTCTGGGTCTTTATGTCAAACGCCGTGAGCGTGATCGATCCGGAGGAAGTAGTGGCGAAAAAGGATCATATCGATCCGGCCACCTACGCCTTTATCGGCGCCGAGGAGAATGGGATCTATGCGCTGGCGGATGGGCCGCGCGGCTCGCGATGGATCGTCAGTGAGAAGGGGCTCTTTATGCTGAGCGGCATCGAGATTGGCGAGGGGGCGGGGGAGCAGGGGCACGGGCTGAGCGATGTTCTCACACCGCCGAAAGGAACGTTGATCAATGTGGCCGATGTGCTGAAGGGGAAAGCCGATGGTTTCAGCGGGATGGCGCCGCGCGGAATCGCCTTCAACGGACGGGGGGATCTGATCGTGGCCGGAAGCGATGGATTATGGCGTATTGATCGGGATCTGGTGCGGAAGATGACCGGCGGATAACGTTGTCTCGTGTCTCGTTGTCGGGGGACGTTTGAAACGTCCCCGATTTCAGACGTTTTCGATGTAAGGAGGGGACGTTTGAAACGTCCCCCGACATGGCATTCCATTATCGCGCTGATGCTTTTAAGGGCTGGTCGCGTTCAATGCTTGTTGTAATCGATTTCTCCACCTTGATCACCACCAGCGTGATGTCATCGTTCTGAACCGCGCCGCCACGGAACTTCTCCACGTTCTCCAGCAGCCGGTCGCGAAGCGCTTCCGCCCCCGGATCGGATGCCTGGGCGATGATATCGTGCAGTCGCCCATCGCCGAACTCCTCGCGCACCTCGTTCACCGCCTCGGAAACGCCATCGCTGTAGAGAATGAATGTCTCTCCCGGCTCGTATTCCACCGTGTATTCCTGAAGCAGTTCGGCGAAAAGATCGCGCGAGCAGAGCCCCAGCGCGACGCCGGCGGGGATAAGCGTATCGACCTGGGAGCTGTTTCTGCGGATGATGGGCGTATGCCCGGCGCGCGCGAAGCTGACGCTTTTCCGCGCCGTGTCGAACAGAAGCATACTGGCGGTGATAAACGAGCCTCGTTTGATGATATCGAAGAGATGCTCGTTCAGAAGCGTCAGAATCTCGCCGGGGGATTTCTGCATGGCGGAGGCCACATGAACCATCCCGTGAAACTCCGCCATGTAAAGCGAGGCCGGAAGCCCCTTGCCGGAGACATCCGCCACGATCACCAGGAAGCGGTCATCATCCAGACGGATCACATCGTAGTAATCGCCGCCGACCGCCTCGGCGGGACGGGAGATGGCGCTGATGGAGATGCCCGGAAACTGCGGCATCGTGGTCGGCAGCAGGCTTTCCTGAATGCGCCGTGCCGTGGCAAGCTCCTCCTGATAGCGCTGCCGCGCCAGCTCTCCCTCGTACAATCGCGCAACCTCCAGCGCCGCGGCTCCCTGCGCCGCCACGCCGGCGATAAAGGGGCTCTGGCTGCCGCTGAGCGCGTCATCATCGTGTGGTCGGCTCATCAGAATGGCGCCGATCACCCTTCCCTGAGCATAGAGTCCCACGGCATACGAGAATCGTTCCTGCAATCGCGCGAGCGACGGGTCGGTGATCAGTTCGAGCGCGATAAGGCTGTGCGATTCCCGCAGGAGCCTGCGGAGCTTGGCGATAGCCGCCTCATCAACGGGGATCGGGGCAAAATCGCTTTCGCGGGCGATGGCATCCATATCCCCCGCCGAGTTCTCAACCACCACGCAGACGGAGAAGAGATTCAGCGCGTTCCTGAGCGTCCGTGCGGTCAACTGCGCCACGGCGGTGGTGCCGGTGGTTTCGGCGATCTCCGCCGCGTACGCCGCCATATGGGCCGAATAGTTGCGGCGCTGCGGGAAGAATTTATTCTCGATGCCGGTCTGCACCTGTCGCTTCACCGGCTCGAAGAGAAGGAGAAAGAGGACAAAGCTGATCACCTCCACGGTCCCCTTGAAAAACTCGCCGGTCAGCGCGCCAAGCGCCTGCCCGATTGCGTAGCCAAGCGCCAGATAGAGGCCGGCGATCAGCGCCATCGTTGCCATGTAGACCAGCGTGGTCTTCACCACGCGCCGGAAATCCATCACCTGATATTTGAAGATGGCATAGCCAAACGATATCGGGAGCGCCAGCAGGAGGAGAACCGGCAGGAGGTACTGCGGATAGAAGATCACCAGCCCCGGCGTCTGCGTGTTGAAAATCACCGTGAGGTAGAGAAGCGCCAGCGATGCCAGGATCGTTCCCGCCAGAATCACCACCACCGGCCGCCGTCCGGTGCTTGCCGGCATGCGACGATATCCCCTGAAGAGCACCCATACTCCCATCACGAAATAGAGTACCCCCGCCGCCTGCCCGATCTTTCCAAGAGTATCGAACATCCCCTGGCTCATCTGGAAATGGAGGAGGTTGACGGCAAGCCCCAGAATGGTCGGCGCAAGGATAAGACTGAGCGGCGCCAGGAGCATGATGCGCCGGAGCGTCCGGGCGAAGAGCCGTTGATTGACCGGAAAGGTGGAGCAGAAGAGGATCCAGAAGGGATAGAAGAGCGTTCCAACCACCATCCAGAGCGTGGCGGCGATCATATCCCTCGGCGTCGTGAACAGGTGCCCGGGAAAGCTGAAGGTGAATGTCACCGTGGCGGCCGTCAGGAAGAATCTGCGCTGTACAAGGCCGCGCGGTCGTGAGAGGACGACGATAATCCCTATCAGAAGCCAGAGAAACGCGAAGAGGGGAACAACGAATTGAAAGAAGATCGGCTGCTTGGTCAGGATGATCGTCAGTTGGAGGGCCTGTCCCTGCCGTTCCACCACATAGGGGACCGGCTTGTCGGACGGGGCTCTGTTCAGGATATCCTGCGCCGCCTGCATCACATCGGGATCGTGGCTGGGAAGCGGCTCGCCGTTGATTGCCAGCACGCGGTCGCCGGTGCGAATGCCGGCGATATCGGCATTCCGTCCGGGGATCACCTCCCTGACGAAGACTCCGTACTCATCGCCGTAGCGCCTGGTCTGCCAGCCGCAGTCATCGCTGTTCCTGATGCCGTAGCGCATCACATCGGCGGTTGTAAGGACGATGCCGGCCAGGGAGATGATGGCTATGACGAGGTAGAGTATCCGTAGCTGGGACTCGGGGAGGCGGCGCAACCGCGCGATCGAAAGTAGTATCAGGCGCTGCATGATGCTTGATCGACGATGATCGTGACAGAAAACGGAATGAAACCATCTGTTCGTTCAACGAACAGACGAATCCGAGGGGGGATTGTTCCTTCCAATGACAAACATATTGGAAAGAACCGGACGGCGAACCTAAAAACTCCATCGCGCGTTCGGACTGATGAAGTATGTTGGCCGCCGGGCCATCAGCCGATTCCGGCGGAATGGATAAGGCCCGCGACTACACCTGTAACGCCCGGGAGGAGGCAAATGGATATCGATCTCCGCGAAGAGCCGATGCATAACCTGGATGCCTATGCCAGCATTCCGATTGCCTTCACGGTCGCCACGGTGTTCGACGTGGCGGTTGAAGACGATGGTGCCCGCCGGTTCGTGCTGTCGGAACGGAGAATCGACCATCCGTACGTGAAGGACTACGACGCGATCGGCGGAGAGCATCCCGGGAGATGGGGGGAGCGGTTCGATCTGTCGCGATGGGGGCTGATTGCGGCGTATCGTGAAGGGGAGCGCGTGGGAGGGGCGGTGATCGCCTTTAACACCGCGGGTGTTGATATGCTGGAGGGGAGGGATGATCTGGCGGTGTTGTGGGATATCAGGGTTGCTCCAAAAGCGCGTGGAACGGGCGTTGGCTCCGCGCTCTTCCGTGCCGCCGAACAATGGGCGATGGAGCGATCGTGCGGGGTTCTCAAGGTGGAGACCCAGAATATCAACGTGCCGGCGTGCAGGTTCTATGCCCGTCAGGGGTGCGAGCTGAGGGATATCAACCGCGTGGCCTATGATGAATTTCCGGACGAAATTCAGCTCCTCTGGTACAGGGATCTGATCCCCGGCGAACGGTGATGCCGCGATCCTCCCCGGAAAAGGAGGGGTGATCCTCTCCCGGGGCTGGTCGCGCATCCTCAGGCGGTGGTGCCGCCGCAGGAACTTCCCGCCCCGGCCGTACAGCCGAAGCAATGATCGGCGAAGACGATGCGCCGATGAAGAATCGCGTCGAAATCCCAGTCGAAGATCGAACGGGGAACCGCCGCATCCAGAGGGATATCGAGCATCTGGTTGAAATCGCAATCGCTTAGCCGGCCATCGTAATCCACGCTGATCAGCGAACGGCACATCACCCCGCCGGCCGCATCGGGATTGAAGGCGTTGACGAGCTTCGTCATATACTCATCGTAGCCGCCATGCCGGAGAAGATCCTCCCTGAAACGGTGGATCGGCATGTTGGTGATCGTATAGAGATTGTTGAAGAGGAGGCCGGAGCGGTTCCAAAGTTCCCGCTTGAAATCAGCTTCCAGCGATCCCTGCGATGCCGGAAGAAACGCGCCGGCCGGGTTGTAGACCAGGTTGAGAAGAAGCCCGGAATCCGGCTTCCCGTAGCCTGCATCGTTCAGGCGCCTGATCCCCTCGATCGATTTATCGAACACCCCCTTTCCCCGCTGCTTGTCGGTGAAGTACTGCGAATAGAAAGGGAGTGAGGAGATTACCTCGCACCGATGTTCGGCGAAGAACTCCGGCAGGTACTCCTTGCTCTCGCCGGTTACGGGGTTGCCGTCGAACTGCACGGTCAGGTTGTGCCGCACCATCACATGCTTCCCCAGCGTTCGCGCCTCCTTCACCATCCAGTCGAAGTTCGGGTTCAGTTCGGGGGCGCCTCCGGTGATATCGAGCTTCGTTATCCCGGGATGCCCGGCCAGCACCTGGATGCACCGCTCGGCGGTCCTCCGGTCCATCGACTCCGTTCTGATCGGCGAGGCATCGACGTGGCAGTGGTGGCACGCCTGGTTGCAGAGCTTGCCAACGTTCACCTGAAGCGTGTCGATCGACGTGGGCTTCAGCTCCAGCCCGTGCCGTGCGAGCGATTCGTGGAAATCGAATCGGGACGCCGGGGCGATCTCCGGCTCTACGATGGGGATTATCATGGGAATGCCAAGGTTGTTGAATTCCATCACTATGGTTCTATGCGCCGACCTTTTCAAGCACGTTCAGCATCTGGACGCCATGCACCAGCGACGCTCCGCCACGGACGGCCGCCGCCACATGGATCGATTCGGTCATCTGTGCCGGATCGGCGCCGGCTTCCAGGCAGCCGGTGGAATAGGCATCGATGCAGTAGGGGCACTGGATGGTATGGGCGACCGCAAGGCCGATCAGCTGCTTCTCCCGCTTTGTGAGGGCGCCGTCGGTCCCCGTTGCCATTGCATAGTACTCGAAGAACTTATCCATCAGCGCCTTGTTGTGGGTGCCTACTTCAGCGAAACGGGAGAGATCGGATGATTCGTAATAGTTGGACATGAGATCAGTTGGATATTGGTTGATAGGGCCACGACGAACGATGCCGTCATGCACGGGAAATGCGGCCAAATGCCGCCGGAGGGACAATTCATGAATTGCCCTAACAGATGCGTTGAACCACGACGATGCCTTCGGGAGATTCAGTAAGACGGTGGAGCGGGGAGATGAATACGGGCCAGCGCCCTCAGGCGCGCGGATGCCGCCGCGGGAGCCGGATGGAGCCGGACCGCCGGAGCGAAGCGATGGCGACCGAAGAGCCTGTCAAGCGCGTGGAGCGCGGAGCGGCCGGTCCAGTCGTCGAAATCATCGCGGATGGTTGTGAGGGAGGCGGTTCCCGGAAGCAGACAGATCGCCTCGAAGAGCGTTCCCGTCTGCCATGGGAGGGAGATAAATGCGTCGGGATTGAATGTGCCGGATTGGGCGGCAAGGAGATAGGCGCCGCCATCGCGGGAGGGAGCCGCAACGAGCGCAGCGCCGTTGTTAAGGCGCTGAAAGGCCTCGGTGATATCGGATTGCGCCAGCTCGGGACAGTCGTTGCCGATGATCACCACCTGCTCATATCCGATCGCGAAGGCATCGGATATCGCGTTGGTAATCCGCTCGCCGAACGATGCGCCCCGTTGAGCAAGCGCCTGAGCAAATCGCCCGGTCCCGCTCCCTTCCCCCGCGACGATCAGATCGATGCCGGCGGCCGCAAGGTGGGCGGTGCGTGAGAGAACGCGGTTGTTCAGCGAGCGATATCCGGCATGGCGATACCGTCCCGGAAGCGGCTTGGCTGCCGCCTCCAGGCGCTCATCGCGCACAAACAGTATGATTGCCCGGTTTGAACTCATTGATAAGAAGATAACACGTCGGGGCAGGTCTCAGACCTGCCCATACAGAACATACGCTATGGATTACCCGCCATGCCGAGGTTCGGAGTCGCTCACATTACCGACGCGGACATTCTCAAACCGGATTTCCGTGCCGTCCGCCACCGAAATCCGTCGCAACGGAAGAGTGATCGCGCCGATGGCCGTATAATCGGTCCAGATATATTCCCCCGCATTTCCTCCCTGGAGCAGAAATTTCCATCGCACCACATGCTTCGTCTCCGGGTCGATATAGAGCCAGTAATGGTCCCCCGGCGTAAGCCCCACATTGCCGAAATCGAGCGCGAGGACATTGCGCGTGGCCCCTTCGATCACCGTATCAGCCAGCTTCCGTTGATGGACGCCGGAATCGAGGAGCTTGAAGGGCATTAGCAGCCAGTAGCTGTCGTTGATAAATCGGCCATAGGCCATGTCGAGCATCTTCTGTTTTGTCGAGTCGGGGGGTGTGGCGCCATCGAGCGTGGCGGAGCCGGTCTTCGTGGTGAAATTGTTCAGGGAAACCCGGAGCGCCTTGCCGTCGCGCGTTTTGCCGGTCAGCAGATAGGCATCGGTTGCGCGGTTCCAGAGATGGGAGTAGCGGGCCAGCTCCCTGCCATCCTTCACCACCACGAAATCGAACGCAAGTGTCCAACTCTTATCGTTCCATTGCTCCAGCCCTCCCACCCCCTGCACCACCTGCCGGGCAAGCGCGCGACCGTCAACATCCCGTTGCGATGGAGGCCCGCCCACGCCCGGCTGGGCCAGAAGTGGAAGGGAGGAAAACAGGAGGAGCGATAGTATGAAGCGAATCATAACGGGATGAACAGTTGGCCTCAGGGGACGGTTTGAAAACGATATCGATGATACTGGACCAGACGTTGATTGTCCGTGCGCCGCCACGCGGTAGAGGAGATGACTCCTCAGCCCGGCGCCGATTGTCGCGATGGCGTCCCCGGAGAACCAGGCCGCCGCCTCACGGGCGATCGCCGAAACATCCTCCGGGGTGCCTTCATTGCCGATGGCGATTGCGATCGTTCCGGTTTATGATGATCGATGCTGATGATCGTTCGGATCGAGTCAGGAGAATCCGAGCACCGGTTTCTCGTCTTTCGTGGCCTCCGCCTTCGCCTCGATGATGATCTCCGCCAGCTCCCGGAACGCTCCCTGGCCTCCGCCGCGTGCGCATACATAATGGACCACCTTCCTGACCTGCGGCTGTCCATCGGAGGGGGAGGCGGTAAGGCCGACCTTTTCCATGATGGTCAGATCGTTCACATCATCGCCGATATAGGCTATCTCGTCGGCCGCGTAGGCGTGTGCATCCATGATCTCCTTCAGCGCCGAGGGTTTGTCGGTGCAGAGGAGGTGGACTATTTCGATGTTGAGCTTTTCGGCGCGCCGGACTACCGATTCTGATTTCTCGCCGGTGATGATCCCGACGTCCACTCCGATCTCCCGCAGCCGTTCCACCCCCATGCCGTCGCGGATGTTGAACCGCTTCATCACCTCGCCATCCTTGCCGTAGAAGACTCCGCCGTCGGTAAGGACGCCATCAACATCGGTCAGGACCAGGCGGATCTTCGCCGCCCGTCTATTGATCTCTCCATTCATTTTTTCTGTTCCATTATTTGGGCCCTCCTCCGAGGAGTGCCATCTTTGTTATTCCGCCATCCGATCCGGATTGCGGTGCTGAGTGTCCAGATACGCGCCGGGCGCATCACTCCCCGCCGTTGCGGTTCGGGGGATGATTTATCCCGGTATCCATAGACTTAGTGAAACCAATCACTCGTCTGAGGTGTATGGAAGAAGTTCAATATGGTTACGATGCCGGGAACATCCGTCCTTCTTCCGTTCCAACATCTTCCAGGCCGGCTGTATCGTATGTTAAAGTTCACGCTGGAATGGTCCGTCGGCCGAGATCCTTCCGGGCACATTGTAGTATATTCCTCAAGGCTCACGTCTGCCACCGCTGCGGGAGCGTAGTCCAACGTTGATAGATTCTCCAAAAGCATGCGCCTACACTCAGCTCTTGTCCCGAGATTTCGCCCCAGACGGATTATTCCAATGGGCCTTCTCCTTCTCCTGGCTTCCCTCCCGATTCTGGCTCAGAAACCGCAATCGCCCGAGAAAGCGTTCGAGCGTTTCTATCTGCCGAACGGGCTGGAAGTGATCGTGATCGAGAACCACTTCGTGCCGATCGCCACCATCGAGCTTGCGGTACGCAACGGCTCGTTTACCGAGGGGCAGGATTACGCCGGGCTTTCGCATCTCTACGAACATATGTTCTTCAAGGCGAATGGCGATTATAGCGATTCGCAGGAGTTCATGGCGAAGCTGAGTTCGCTCGGCATTCTCTACAACGCGACCACGCGCGAGGAGGTGGTGTACTACTACTTTACGCTTCCGGTCGCCAACCTGAACAAAGGGGTGGAGATCATGGCGAACACGGTTCAGACGCCCCGATTTGATTCGGTGGAGCTGGAACGGGAGCGGGAGGTTGTGCTTGGCGAATTCGACCGGCAGGAGTCCAGCCCGTTCTTCCCGTTTTCTCGCGCCACCGATTCGGCGCTCTGGGGAGAGAATGTGGTTCGCAAGCAGCCGATCGGCCAGCGTCCGGTGATCAAGACCGCGACGCCGGAGAAGATGCGGACGATTCAGCAAAAATATTATATCCCGAACAATTCCCTCCTTATCGTCGCCGGCGATGTCGATTCCGCCTCCGTCTACGATCTGGTCGAGAAGAACTTCAGCAGTTGGAAGCGCGGCCCCGATCCATTCGCGGTAAACCCGCCCCCGCAGCCGAAGCCGCTCACCGAAAAGAAGCTGGTGACGGTGCCGATCCCCGGCGTGGATATCTCCCAGGTGCAGTACGAATGGCATGGCCCATCGGTCGGCATCGATAACGCCGCCACCTACGCGGCCGACGTCTTCATCTTTATCCTTTCGCAGCCGCAATCCCGCTTTCAGCGCAAGCTGGTGGAGAGCGGCATAGCGCAGGGGGCCAGCATCAGCTACTATACGCAGCGGTATACCGGGCCGATTTCGGCATCCGCCACCACCACGCCGGACCGGACCAGGCAGGCGCTTGATATGCTCTGGAACGAGATTCAGGCGTTCGATTCCCCCGATTACTTCACCGATGACGAGCTGGAGACATCGAAATCGATCCTCCGCGTCAGGGCGCTTTACGAGAGCGAGGAGACATCGGACTGGGTGCATACTCCGTCGTTCTGGTGGAGCACCACGGGGCTTGATTACTACATCGGCTATCTGGATAATCTGGCAAAGGTGACCAGGGCCGATATCCAGAATTACGTGCGGAAGTATATCAAGGGGAAGAATTATGTGCTGGGGGTTGGAACCGATCCGGCCACGCTGGCGAAGCTCAACCTGAAGCCGGCGGAGGTGCTGAAATGAACAACATGTCGATCAACGAATCAATCAGAACGATCGGAGAGAGAACGCCCGTGGTGATTACATCGAAGCTCCGGCGCGTCGCCGGCCTGCGCATATCCCTGCTCGGTCTGGCGCTGCTGATTGGGGTGTTACCGGCGGCGCGCGGCGTTGCCGAGCCGTTTACGCTGGTGAGGAATGTAAAGCAGTTCACGGTGGCCGGGATTCCGGTGCTGCTGCGGCCGAGCGATCCGGCGAACCATGTGATCGTCGCCAAGCTCTTTATCCGTGGTGGAACAACCGCGCTTCCGGAGGGAGTTTCCCCCGCCATCGAGGCGCTTTCGCTGGAGATTCCATCGCTCAGCGGGCCGAAGGGGATGGATCGCGCCGCCTATCAGCGACAGATTCAGCGGATGTATATCGGCATTCAGCCGGCGCAGGGACGCGATTTCTCCACGTTGACGCTCCGTTGCGTGGATGAACAGTTCAACCCGTCGTGGGATCTTTTCGCCGGTGTGATCACGCAGCCGCAGTTTGATCCGGTCGAGCTTCGGAACGCGAAGGACCGGTCGCTGAGCGCCCTGAAGAACAGGCAGATCAACCCGGAGGCGTACGCCAACTACCTGGCCGACAGCGCCTTCTTCTACGGTCATCCATACGGTCGGTTCGCGCAGGAAAAGGATATCCCGCCGATCACCGCGGCCATCCTCGCCGATCATTACAAGGAGCTTTTCGTCAAGTCGCGGCTGCTGCTTGTGGTGGTGGGGAATGTCGATTCGGCCGATCTCTACCGGAAGATCACCAGCTCGCTTGGCAAGCTGCCGCAGGGGAACTATCGCGAGCCGCTGGTGCCGGTGCCGAAGAACGCAAAAACGCCGATGCTGATCGTCCGTCCCACCGCGGGTCGCGCGGTGACCAATTACATCGCGGCGCGGTATCTGGCGCCGAACCGGAACGATTCGCTCTATTATCCGATGATGCGGCTTCTCAGCTTTGTCTCGGGATCGCTCTTCCGCGAGGTCCGCATCGAGCGCAACCTCAGCTACGCCCCGGATGCCGATGTGACGTTCGCCAATACATCGTATGGCGATGTCACTATCTCCACCACGCTCCCCGATTCGGCATGGCGCGTGGCACGGGGACAGGTCATCGATTTCTTCCGCGATTACGTGATCAAGGATGAGTTCCTGAAGTCGGGGCTGAGCAGCTGGATCACCAGCAATTATATGCGTGAGCAGACCAACGAATCGCAGGCGAACGAGCTTGGCCGGGCGCAGATCTATACCGGCTCCTGGACCAACGCATTCGGCGTGGTGGAGGGGGTGAGCGATGTGACGCCCGAGCAGATGAACCTGGCGGCGCAGCGATATCTGAAGAATTTCACGATCGTGGTGGTGGGGGATCCATCATCGGTGACCCCGGCGGAGTTCCTGCCGGCGGCAACCACCGGCGGCGGATCATCGCTCCATCATGGGAAATGACGACGGCTGATTGCCGGGAAGGAGAACTGAAACGGGCCGGGGATGCTGAGCATTTCCCGGCCCGTTTCGTTATCGTCTGGATGGCGCGCGCTGGTCGATCAGCTATCGTCGCCGGTCCATGAATTTCTTCCGGCGATTCCTGATATAATCCACGAAGACGGTCTCCCCAAGCTGGTTCAGCCCCGAGTAATACGCGCGGCCGTGATTTGCCTTCGTCAGCTCCTCGACGAAGTTCACCAGATAGGGATCCTGCGCCACCATGAAGGTGGTGATGGTGATCCCCTCGCGACGGCAGGCCACCGCCTCATCGAGCGTCTTGTTGACAATGCGGGGATCGAGTCCGAAGGAGTTCTTGTAGAGCCGTCCCGTATCCTCGAAGATCGCCGACGGCTTGCCGTCGGTAACCATGAAGATCTGCTTGTTGGCGTTTCCCTTCCGTTTCAGGAGCTGGCGGGCCAGTTGGATTCCGGCGCGGGTATTTGTGTGGAACGGGCCCACGGAGACGAACGGAAGCTCATGGATATTCACCTCCCGTGCTTCATCGCCGAAGAGGAGGACATGCAGCCGATCCTTGGGGAATCGGGTGGTGATAAGCTCCGAGAGGGCAAGCGCCACCTGCTTTGCCGGCGTGATTCTATCCTCGCCATAGAGGATCATCGAATGGGAGATATCCAGCATCAGCACGGTTGCCACGTTGGTGGTATGCTCCGTCTCATGCACCCTGATATCGTCTTCCACCAGCGAGAAGTTCGCAAGGTCGCCATCGCGCCTGAGCGCGTTGCTCAGGGTGCTTGTGGAGTCGATATTCGCGGTCTGATCGCCGAACTCGTACTCACGCAGATCGCCGGTCCGTTCCACGCCGGAGCCGGTGTAGGGAGTTTCATGCTGGCCGGTTCCCGATTTCTTCAGTGTCGTAAAAATCTCCCGCAGAGCATCCTGGCGGATTCTCTGGGCGCCTTTGCGGGTCAGATCGTAATCAGGCCCGCGCCCTCCTTCATTCTCACGGATCAGCCCTGCCTTCTTCAGCTCGTCGATGAACTGTTCCATCGTCATATCGCCGAGGATGTTGTATTCCTCCTCGATACGGCTCATCCATTCCAGCGCTTCATCGACATCGCCCGAGGTCTTTGTCAGCAGATAGCTGAACAGCCGGAAGAGCTGTTCAAGGCGTTCCTGGTTGGAGAGGGAGTCATCGTTCCATTCGGAGTATTGAATGATCATGGTTTCGGAACGTTAACTGTGACGTATGCATACGTCGATTGTTCGGATGTTGAGTAAACACGAGTCTTGGCGCGGCGTATTGTCTGGCCGTAGGGGAATGTAGGGAATCGTGGGGAGAAGGGGGCCGCGATCCGGGCATCTTGGCGAGTCTGATACAGCGATAGAGCAACATTGCTTTTGGCTGCAGCACTTACTTCAGAAGCTTGGACACAAGCTCGTGTCGGATACCACGATATGTTCTCCCCCCCTGTGTCACGAAATACGCGGTGGACTCCACCTGCCCAACTTCCGGCGCATAACACTCGAAGTTGAACGTGGTGGGATGATTGCTCGGAATTCCCCCTTTCCCCAGTCGTTCACTATGGGTGAACTTCACGCAGTGGAATGTTCCGGCGGGCACCGTGATGCTTGTGTCGAGCGAGGTAATCTCCGTATAGGTGTACAGCGTATCGGTAACGGCATTTCCCTGATTGGGATCGCGCCATGGAGCTTGTGCCTGCGGATCGCGATCGTGAAGGGGAGCCGGGTAATGAAGCAGCCGCATCTTGTAACCGCTCTGTGTATAGGCCCACACCCCATCGCTCCGCAACGCGCCGAAACCGATGCCGTTCGATTTATACCACTGTTCGCCGCCGATCAATGTATCGCTGATGATGGTGGTGGTATCCACGGTCTGCCGCGTGATGGTTCCGGCGGAATCGTAATAGGTATGGCGGTTCACCCACTGATTGCCGATCTTGAACGGCAATATCGCCGCCGATGTTGTCTGCTTCACTGTGTCGGCCGGCACCGGGGCAACGGCGATATCGGGCTTTGCCTTGCAGCCGATTGTCAGAACTGCGGCAAGCAGGGCTGGAACAAGAATTCTATAAATCATCGGAGCCTCTTGGATATTTTGAAGGAACACATTCGATCTTCCGCCTATACAACGCCGCCCTCCCCGGGATCCCGGAGAGGGCGGCTCTTACGTTCACGACATCGGACGTGTGTCCGGCTTACTTCTTCTTCTTTCCCTTTGGCGTATCGGGGATATCCTCCGGCGCTCCCTCGGCGATTTTCTCGGGCTCCGGGTTTCCCTCATCCGACCTGGTGAAGACCAGCTTCTCGTTCTCCTTGTCGAACGTGATCAGGATGCGACCGCCGTTTGGGAACTGGCCGCGAAGCATCAGCTCCGCCAGCTCGTCCTCAACGTAGCGCTGAATCGTCCGGCGAAGCGGGCGGGCGCCGTACTTCTCATCGTATCCCTTCTCGGCAAGGAACGCTTTTGCGGCGGCATCGATCTCCACCGTCAGGTTCAGCGCGTTCAGACGCTTCAGGAGGTTCTTCATCTGGATGTCGATGATCTTGAAGATGTCGTCCTTGGAGAGCGAGTGGAAGACGATCATGTCATCCACGCGATTTAGGAATTCCGGGTTGAAGAGACGCTTGACCGATTCCTCGATCGATTCCTTCATCTGCTTGTACTTGTCCTTCTCCTCGGTGGTCGTAAATCCGAGGATGCCCCCCGCCTTGATATCCCGCACGCCGACGTTCGAGGTCATCACGATGATCGTGTTCTTGAAGTCCACGCGACGGCCAAGGCTGTCGGTCAGGATGCCGTCGTCCAGCACCTGAAGAAGGATGTTGAAGACATCAGGATGCGCCTTCTCGATCTCATCAAGCAGCACCACGGAGTATGGCTTGCGCCGCACCTTCTCGGTAAGCTGACCTCCCTCTTCATAGCCGACGTATCCCGGAGGGGCGCCGACCAGACGGGAGACTGAGAACTTCTCCATGTACTCCGACATATCGATGCGGATCATCGCGTCCTCGGAGTCGAAGAGATAGCGCGATAGTGCCTTTACCATCTCGGTCTTGCCGACGCCGGTCGGGCCAAGGAAGATAAACGAGCCGATGGGACGGTTCGGGTCCTTCAGGCCGGCTCTTGCGCGACGGATCGCCTTCGAGAGCTGCTCCACCGCCTCATCCTGACCTATGACCTCCAGACGGAGAGTGTCGGCCATTTTGAGGAGCTTCGCGGATTCCTCCTCGGCGATCTTCGTCACCGGGATGCCGGTCATCATCCCCACAACCTGCGCCACCTGCTCCTCCGTCACATCCACAACCCGCTCGCTGGCGGTTTCCTCCCACTCCTCCTTGGCGTTCTCCAGCTCGTTCTGGTACTTCTTCTCAAGATCGCGAAGGCGCGCCGCCTCCTCGAAGTTCTGATTCTTGACCACCTGGTTCTTCTGAAGCTTGACATCCTCGATCTTGGCTTCAAGATCCAGAATATGCTTTGGAACCACGATGCTGGAGAGATGCACGCGCGAGCCGACTTCATCAAGCACATCGAGTGCCTTGTCCGGCAGGAACCGATCGGTGATATAGCGCTCCGACATCAGCACGCAGGCGAGAATGGCCTCGTCCGTATAGCGGACGTTGTGATGCTCCTCGTACTTCCCCTTGACATTGCTGAGGATCTGCACCGTCTCCTCCACCGAGGGGGGCTCCACCATGATCTTCTGGAACCGCCGGTCGAGCGCGCCATCCTTCTCAATATACTGGCGATACTCATCAAGCGTCGTGGCGCCGATGCACTGGATATCTCCGCGTGCAAGCGCCGGCTTGAACATGTTCGATGCGTCGAGTGAGCCGGAAGCGCCTCCAGCGCCGACGATGGTATGAAGCTCGTCGATGAAGAGGATCACATCCTTGGCCTTCTCAAGCTCGTTCATCACCGCCTTCATCCGCTCCTCGAACTGGCCCCGATACTTGGTGCCGGCCACAAGCGCGGCCAGATCGAGCGTGACGATCCGTTTGTCGTGCAGCACGCGCGAAACCTTCCGCTGAACGATACGGAGCGCAAGCCCCTCCGCGATCGCGGTCTTTCCCACGCCCGGCTCGCCAATCAGCACCGGGTTGTTTTTCTTGCGGCGGGAGAGGATCTGCGCCACGCGCTCAATCTCCTGCTCGCGCCCGATCACCGGGTCCAGCTTGTCCTCGTTTGCCAGCTTCGTCAGGTCGCGGCCGAAGTTGTCGAGCACCGGCGTCTTGACCCGTTCCTGGCGCTCGCGCGTCCTGGTGGTTCCTGGGGTTCCGGTTCCCGCTCCGCCGCCTGACGGCGCGCTGGGCTTGCCCGAATGGA
The DNA here is from genome assembly GCA_039917235.1 of Kapaibacterium sp. (SeqCode). Taxonomy (GTDB): domain Bacteria; phylum Bacteroidota; class Ignavibacteria; order OLB7; family OLB7; genus JAFDZV01. The sequence continues at coordinate 17,620 of JBDSJW010000263.1, forward strand.
TATTCTCCAGCTCCGTGCGGACGGCATCGTAGGTGATGCCGAACTGTGAAAGGATCTGCGCGGCGATGTTATCATCATCGCGCAGGAGTGAGAGGAGGAGATGTTCCGTGCCGATGACATCGTTCTTGTACAGCTTGGCTTCCAGATAGGTGATCTTCAGCACCTTCTCCGCCTGCTTGGTCAATGGGATATTCCCAATGGTCAATGTACCCCCCGTTGCGCGGACGGTATCTTCTATTGCTTTCTTGATCTTGAAGAGATCACCGCCAAGGTTGCGAAGGATCTTCACAGCGATCCCCTCACCCTCGCGGATGATGCCAAGAAGCAGGTGTTCCGTGCCGATGTAGTCGTGCCCGAGCCTGAGAGCCTCCTCGCGACTCAGACGAATCACATCGTTCACGCGGTTGGAAAAATTTCCTTCCATCAGATTTGTCCTTCGCTGGCACACCACCCCGACAGCGGGCGGCGGCGCAATTGGTGAATGCTTTCCTCTGTCCCTTATTCTGATGACGCCCGACAGTTGCGTGGCGTTCATCGTTCCGGCCTGGGGAGTTCCCTAATACTGTGTTAAGTCGTAATCCCTCTCCTCAATCGCCATTGAGGCGGAGCGATTCGCGATCGGCACGAGCGTTCCGTTGTTCATTGGTACGTTGTCGCCAAGGCGACGGATTGTCATGCTTGCCGATTCGAATGATGACATTGCTGCGGAGATCCGTGACAGCTAGGTTGTATAAAGCATTATACAACCACAATGGTTCCCGGTTTCAAGCCATTCGCCATATGCCCCAACTACTGTACCATTTCATCATCCATCGGGGCGTCAATCGCCTGAATCGAGCGGAAAACCGATATGCCAATCATCCGGTTCCCATCGCCCCCGTCCATCGGTTCATGATCGGCGAAGCATTCCGCCGCGATATGCGCCGGCGTTGTGCTGATAATAACCACTGGGGGAGGTCTTTACAAGGGAGGGGAGGCAAAGTTTCGAGACTGAGTGATTTTTCCGCCGTCGGGACCGCGCCGGCATCCGTCGCATCGGATGAAAAGCGTGCCTGCTTTTCATCATTTGACACATTGTTTGCCGCCCCCTTTTTGGCTATCCCCATTCACTACCCGTAACTTTGCGGACTTCGATATACTTTCATCATAAACTTTCAGGAACCTGACCAGATGCTTCAGTTAGATCTGACCGAAACCCATGAGATGATCCGCGATACCGCGCGCGACTTCGCACAGAATGAGGTTGCTCCCTCGGCCATTCATCGCGACATCAATGCGGAGTTTCCGTATGAGATCGTCAAGAAGCTCGGCGAGCTGGGGTTTATGGGAATGATGGTCTCCCCGGACTGGGGGGGCGCCGGACTGGACGCCATGAGCTACGTGGTGGCGATGGAGGAGATCTCCAAGGTCGATGCATCGGTCGGCGTTATCATGTCGGTCAACAACTCCCTGGTCTGCTGGTCGCTGGAAACCTACGGCACCGATGACCAGAAGGAGCGCTTCCTCCGTCCCCTGGCAACCGGCGAGAAGCTGGGCGCCTACTGCCTCTCCGAGCCGGAGGCCGGCTCCGATGCAACGCAGCAGCGAACCACCGGCACCAGGAACGAGGACGGCAGCTGGACGATCAACGGCACCAAGAACTGGATCACCAACGGCCTTACCGCCGATGTCTATCTGGTCTACGCCCAGACCGATAAGGAGAAGGGTTACAAGGGGATAAGCTGTTTCATCGTTGAGAAGGGGACGCCAGGATTTACGCATGGCGTGAAGGAGGACAAGCTCGGCATCCGCTCCAGCGATACCTGCTCGCTCCAGTTCCAGGACGTGGTGGTGCCGCAGGAGAATATGCTTGGACCGGAGGGACGCGGGTTCAATATCGCGATGGAGACGTTGAACGGCGGGCGTATCGGCATCGCCGCGCAGGCGCTCGGCATCGCTCAGGGGGCGTTCGAGGCGGCGACCAACTATGCAAAGGAGCGGAAGGCGTTCGGCAAGCCTATCTCTAATCTTCAGGCAATCCAGTTTAAGCTGGCCGATATGGCAACCAAGATCGCCGCGGCGCGTGCGCTGGTTCACCGTGCCGCCTCCACCAAGGACAAGCACGAGCGATATGTGCGCGAGGCGGCCATGGCAAAGCTCTATGCGTCGAAGATCGCCGTGGAGGTTACGCTGGAGGCAATTCAGGTGCATGGCGGCTACGGCTACGTGCGCGAGTACAAGGTGGAGCGATATCTGCGCGATGCGAAGATCACCGAGATCTACGAGGGAACGTCGGAGATCCAGCATATCGTGATCGCCCGCGAGCTTCTCCGCGATGCCTCGTAAGCTGCCGGAGAGTAACGGCAATCGATAGAAATCATCAGCCACCGGCAAGCCCCGACATCATCGGGGCTTGCTATTTTATGGCTCGCATGGTAATCTGAATCTTTCATAAACGTCGATGCCCGGTGATCGGGAACACAACCCGATGTCTCCTCACGTACCGGCCCGATATCCAGTGGTGATTGTTACAGCCTTGACCCTTTCACGTATATATCACGCCATCCTGATCGGCGCCATCTTCGGAACCCTCGTCTCATCGATGGCGTGGGGGCAGCCCGTCGGGCCGTCGCAGACGGTGGTGCTGGAGCATGCGGATACGTTCTCCGGGCATCAGGAGGGGACGGAGGAGGTCAATGATCTGGTGGGGCATGTGCGGATTACGCAGGGGCTGGTGCATATCGAGGCAGATCATGTGCTCCTCTATCCCGCAACCAACCGCGCTATCCTCACCGGCAATGTGAAGATGACGCAGCCGGAGATGACCCTCCTGACCTCTCATGCCGAGTACGACGGAGCCACGAAGGTGGCAACAGCCACGTCGGGGGTGACGCTGATTGAAGCGGCCGGGACGCTGACGGCCGGCTCCGGGCGCTACTATATGTACGAGCGGCGCGCGGAGTTCGAGAACGGCGTGCAGTTGCAGGATGGGCATACCACGCTGCGGGCGGCATCGGGTGTCTACTATTCGCTCGAACAGAAGGCGAACTTCACCGGCGGCGTAAACGTTGATAACGATTCCGGCACAATCGTCGCGCATGATCTTACCTACTGGCGCGCGTCGCGGGAATCGTATGCCACGGGGAACGTGGTGGTGACCTCCCACCAGAGCGCGGTGGTGCTGACGGGGGATACCGTAAGGAATGTTCCGGTCCGAGGCTACACGATCGCGCTGGGCCATCCCAGACTGGTGAAGGTGGATACGGTCGCGGCGGCCGATTCCACAGGATCGGTCAGACGGGATACCACGGTGATCACCGCGCGGAAGATGGAATCGTACCGCATCGGGCGCGAGGAGTATATCGCCACCGACAGCGTCAGGCTGCGACGGGAGAAGCTGGAGGCGGTAGCCGCCCTGGCCCGCTTTCTTCCGGGTGACAATGTGATAGGGCTGGGATCGGGGCAGGGACGCCATCAGGATAGCGCCGCCCACGACAGCACGAAGAAGGATACGGTCCGCCGAAAGCCCGATTCTCCCTCCGTTGCAAACGACGTGGTCACGGGCGTTCCACCGGCATCACCGAAAGCAATCGGCATATCACCGGTGGTCTGGTACGATCAATCGCAGCTTACGGGCGACTCGATCACGGTGGGCCTCCTGGAAAAAAAGCTTCGGACGATCGACGTGCAGGGGAACGGATTCGCGGTCACGCGGGGGAAGGTTCCGACACGATACGATCAACTTGCCGGCACCCGGCTCTTCTTCGACATCCTTCAGGATACCATCCGGCAGGTGCGGTCGGAGGGGCTGGCCTCCAGCATCTACTTCGCCTATGAATCGGAGCGTGCCAACGGGGTAAACCGGACATCCGGCGATACCATCAGGGTCCGCTTTGCCGATGGTCAGGCATCGAACATCAGCATTATCGGGCGGCGGGCGCATGCCGAGGGGGAATATTTCCCGGAGCAGATGGTGGCCGGGCAGGAGGTGATCTACAGGCTTGACGGGTTCCGGTGGATTGGCCGCGATGGCACGGTGGACGCGGGGGGAGGAGCAATCCCCAACACGGCCACCGACCCGGAGATAAAGAAGCAGAAGGAGGGGGGCAACGGGAACGGAGTGGGAGCTTCCACGCCGCGCATCCGGCAGTGATCCCCCGCGGACATGGTGTCTGTATATGGGCAATTCTCACGCAATGTACATTCGGACATAGACTATCATCCCCCGGCTACGATATCACATCGGCCGTCACGCGGCTGGGAGCCTGACCGGCCCCGCGAGCGTGATCGTGCTGATGATCATGATCTTCCTCCATGCGCCGCTGAGTGCCCAGACGGCACCGGATACGATGCGCGCCGTGGTGGGGGAGCCCGAGATGGGGGATACGCTGTGGCTGCCGGTTCCGGGACATCTCGGGCGATTGTTCAGCACGGATACAACCGATGTCACCAGACGGCAGTCGCCGCTCCACAGGCTGCGGATTACCGTTACACAGGATCATCCGATGATCCGTGACTATCTGGACAGCCTTCAGAATACGCCGGAGGCGATCATGCGCCGCAACCTGGCGATGGACCCTTCCCTCTGGCGACCGACCGAAGCCGATCGCATCCGTCGCGATGACGATATCAAACGATCGCAGGGATGGGATCAGATCTACCAGAATATCCCCCGTGTCGGCGTCTCCATTCCCCTCTCGTCGATCGGCAGGGCGCTTGGGCTGGTTGAGGATGTTACTCCCCGCATCAAGTACACGCTGCTGGCTACCGATAACGTCACGGTGAAGGTCTACGATCTGATGGCGCGCACGGTGGCGGTGATGGTGGATGGCGTGCAGACGCCGGGGGAATATCGCATGGACTGGAACCTGCGCGATGACAACGGCCATCGCGTAGGCTCAGGCGATTATGTCGCCGAGGTGGTGGTGGGGGGAAAGCGGCTTATGCTCAGGAAGCGGATCGAGGTGCCGTAGCGGGCCGACAGGGATTTATCAACCGATAAGGTGGGATCGATGGGGCTGATTACCTGGATGATTATTCTCGGAGGGATGTCCTTCATGCTCTGGTATGGGTTCAACCTTCTGGTGCGGCGCCCCGGCATCGATGCCTCCGGCGACGGGCCTGGTCCGGTTGCGAGCTGCCATCTCTGCCGCCGGAATTTCCCGATCAGGCACATGGTCAGCCGCGATAAAATGGCCGGCTTTGTCAACTATTTCTGCGGTGACTGCGTGGAAGGGCTTTACAACGACTACGTGGGCGCGCAACGCGATGGAATCATCTCGCCGATGGAGAAACTGCGCGAAGGGATCAGCCGGAACTAGGCCGGCCGCGATGAACAGGCATTTCAACGATAGCTTTATTACGATACCATGAATATTGGACCGATACATGTAGACCGTGGACTTCTCCTTGCGCCGATGGAGGATGTCACCGATCCGCCGTTCCGCAGAATCTGCAAGCGACTTGGAGCCGATATCGTCTACACGGAGTTTATCTCCAGCGAGGGGCTGATTCGCGACGCCCGGCGCTCCAACCAGAAGCTGCTTCTCTACGAGGATGAGCGGCCCGTGTCGATTCAGATCTTCGGCGGCGATGAGAATGTGATGGCGGAGGCGGCCCGTATCGCCGAGGCGGCCGGTCCTGACTTCATCGATATCAACTGCGGTTGCTGGGTGAAGAATGTGGTTGCCCGGAATGCCGGAGCCGCGCTGCTGAAGGATCTGCCGGCGATGTCCCGCATGGCGAAATCGGTGGTGGATGCCGTGAAGCTGCCGGTGACGCTGAAGACGCGCCTTGGCTGGGATAAGAACTCCATCAGGATCACGGAGGTGGCGCAGATGCTGGAAGGCGTTGGAATCCAGGCGCTTGCCATTCACTGCCGGACGCGCGATCAGGGGCATGAGGGGGAGGCGGCATGGGAGCATATCGAGCAGGTGAAGAAGGTTGTAAGCATCCCGGTGATTCTCAACGGCGATGTGAAAACCCCGCAGGATGTGGTCCGCGCATTCGATACCGGCGCTGATGCGGTGATGATCGGTCGCGCCGCGATCGCCAACCCCTGGATCTTCAGCGATGCCAAGCGCTACATGGCAACCGGCGTTCTCCCGGAGCCGCAGACGCTGGAGGAGCGCCTCCGGGTGGCGATGGAGCATCTGGCGCTCTCGATCGAATCCAAAGGGGATCGTTACGGGATCATCGAATTCAGGAAATACTGGGGGGGCTATCTCCACGCGATGCCGCTGGCAACGCAGGCACGGAAGGATCTGGTTGTCCTTTCAGGCGCGGAGGAGATTATCGCGCGTCTTGACAGATATCGCGAGGAGGTGGCGGACTTCAACCGGAAGCGGGAGGAGTGGTCGGTGGAGCGCGCCGACGCCGTGACCGTCTGAACGAAATTGCTGATTATAGAAACAAAGGTCCGGACGGTGATCAGCACCGTCCGGGCCTTTGAATGTTATGGGCCTGTTGAATTCCTTTGAATACGCAGACTGTTCAAGGACGATCAGCCGCAAGGCAGCCGATGACCTCCTTCAACGGTCTGTTAAGCCACTGCCTCTGCAACGGGAGCCTTGACAAGCTCCAGTTCCAGCTCGATCTTCACATCCTCGCCAACCAGAAGGCCTCCCGTCTCAAGCGTCTGATTCCAGACAAGACCCCACTCCTTCCTGTTGATCTTCGTGTGCGCGCTGAACCCGGCGCTGGTGGTTCCCCACGGGCTGGCAACAACGCCGTTGAACTCCGTCTGAAGCACCACCGGATGCGTGGTGTCGCGGATCGTCAGGTCGCCGTTGATGTGAAGCTCGGTGTTGCTCACCTTCTCCACGGAGGTGCTCTTGAACGTCATGTTCGGGAACTGCTCAACGTTGAGAAAATCCGGCGACTTCAGATGCCCGTCGCGCTGCGGATCGCGGGTGTTGATGCTGGCGGCGTCGATCGTGACGTCAACCTTGAGATTCTCCAGATGCTCCGGATCGAACTCGACGGTGCCGGTGAACTCCTCGAAACGGCCGCGGGCGTTCGAGATCATCATATGCCGGACGGTAAACTGAACCTGTGAATGCGATGGGTCGATATTCCATGCCATGAGTGTCGCTCCTGTTTTGCTGAATGACGATTGAATTGTGCCGTTGGTCATCAGTCAGGCCAATCGCGGCGGATCGGCTCGACTGATGATTGATAGGGCTGCAAGTTAATGCCGTAACAATATCAGTTGCAACGGATATTGTTGTGACGATTATTTAACGTTGAAAAGCTCTCCGCTTCACGTTCCATGATTTCGGTCATTTCGACCAGATTTCGACGTATTAAGGCTTCTACTCAGACGCCTCGGCGATCCGGCTCCCAGATGAACTTATGAAGTTGAAGCTGGAAGCGGACATCGAGGCCATCTTCCAGGATCCTCTGAACAAGCTCAATCGGTTCGATGCTGCCGAATACCGGGGAGATCAGCACCGCCTGGACACGATTCGGCAGATCGTGTGTGCGGATCATCTCCCGCGTCCATTCATAATCCTCAAGGGAGCCGCAGACGAACTTCACCTCATCGTTCCGGGTCAGATGGGGGATATTCTCCAGTCGGTTCCGCTTCATCATGCCGGAGCTTGGCGTCTTAAGGTCCATGATCCTGATGGCGCGCGCATCGCACGACGAGATATCGACATGCCCGCCCGTCTCCACGGCGACGGTATAGCCGTCATCCAGCAGCTCGGAGATGAGGATGTTGGTTTCCGGCTGTTCCAGCGGTTCGCCGCCGGTAAACTCGATAAACCGGGAGGGATATCGCTCAATCTCCCGTCTGATCTCATCAAAGCTCTTCCACTCACCGCCGACCCGGTGATCCAGCGCGTATGGCGTATCGCAGTAGGTGCAGCGGAGGCCGCACCCATGCAGGCGGACAAAGATGCAGGGCATGCCGACGCGCGTTCCCTCCCCCTGCACGGAGAAGAAGATCTCGCTCAGCTTGAGCATTCGCTCGCTTATCGGTGTGATCATCAGGACTGTTCCAGCAGCCGTACATCGTTTTCGTAGAGGACGCGGATATCGTCAAGCCCCATCCTGAGCATTTCCGTCCGCTCGATCCCCATTCCGAACGCATAGCCGCTATAGATTTCAGGGTCGATTCCGCAGTTGCGGAGGACGTTCGGGTGGACCATGCCGCAGCCGCCGATCTCCAGCCAGCCGCTCCCCTTGCAGATTTTGCAGCCGGCCCCGCCGCAGAGAAAGCAGGAGATATCGATCTCCGCCGATGGCTCGGTGAAGGGGAAGTAGGAGGGGCGGAACCGGAACTGCACATCGGCGCTGTAGTACGCCTTGGCGAACTCGAAGAGGGTCCCCTTCAACTGCGCCATGGTGACGCCGCGATCGATATAGAGCCCTTCCACCTGATGAAATTCCGCCAGCGCGCGGGCGGAAACCGCCTCGTTGCGATAGACACGTCCCGGCATGATTGCCCTGATCGGCGGCTTCTGCGACTGCATCACCCGAATCTGCACTGGCGATGTATGCGTCCGCAGCACGATATCGTCACGGTCCCCAACCTTTACGAAAAAGGTATCCTGCATATCGCGCGCGGGATGGTCCGGCGTAAAATTCAGCGCCTCGAAGTTGTGATAATCATCCTCCACGATCGGCCCCGTGGCAATCGCGAAGCCCATCCGCACGAAGATCTCCTCCATCCGTTCCTTTGCCGCCATGATCGGGTGGGGATGGCCGCGATAGAGCGTCCGGCTTGGCAGGGTGATATCGGCGCGCTCCGCCGGCCGCGTCGCCTCAACCGAAGCCAGCGCCTCGGCAAGCGCTCCCTCGGCAAGGGTCCGCAGCTCATTCAGCGCCTGTCCCACCTCCCGTTTCTCCTCCTTCGGCACCTCGCGAAGCCGATCGAACAGCTGGGCGATGGTTCCCTTGCGGACGAGGTGTTTGAGCCGGAAGCCTTCCGGGCCGCCGTTCGACGCGATGGCGGTGATTTCCTGTTCGATCTGTTGACGGAGTTCGGATATATCGTTGAGCATGACGGGATTTCCAGGGAATGCTGTAAAAGTCCGCGGGCGCTCCGATCCCCGCGCGTTGCGGAGACTGCCGGGCGCATCGGTGATGCCGTTGCGGAATATGCGCCGAAGCGCAGGCTGAAAATACAAATCCCCTGATCGCGAACGAAAAGGGGATTGTTGAAAGTGTATGAGGATGATCGGAGCTTAACCGTTCACATGCTCCACGATCATCTTGAACACGTCCGGCTCGTGCATTGCGATCTCGGCGAGCACCTTCCGGTTGATCACCAGACCTTTCTTGTTCAATGCGTCGATCAGGCGGCTGTAGGTTGTCCCATTGATGCGCGCCGCGGCATTGATGCGCACGATCCACAGACGGCGGAAATTTCTCTTCTTGAGACGGCGATCGCGATAGGCGTGCGAGAGCCCCTTCTCAATGTGGTTCTTGGCGATGGTCCAGACGTTACTCCGTTCACCCCAGTAACCTTTTGCCAGCTTTAATATGCGCCGGCGGCGTTCGCGCGAGGCGACCTTGTTTTTTGAACGTGGCATTGATTCCCTTTACAGATTTTACGTTGAATGTTGACGCAGGCGAGTATCTGTACGGCGTATCGCCGTCGCCCTGTCTGAGTTGAACTGCCGGAGGAGTGATTAAAACCACATCCCACCCGCATCAGGGCACATGCGCCGTGCGCGTAATTGAACACATCGGCGAACCGGAGCGCGTGGCATCCGGGCTGCTGGCGCAGCAATCTACAGCCCGAGCATCCGTTTGATGCGCGGCTCATCGACGGCTGCGACGGTAACGGACTTGCGAAGCTGACGGAGGCGCTTCGGGGCCTTCTTCGTCAGGATATGGCTGCGATTTGCCGTCTCCCGCTTCAAGTGACCAGAGGCGGTAAGCTTGAAGCGCTTTGCCGCACTCTTCACGGTCTTCATCTTCGGCATGAATAGCTCCTCTATGAATCTGTTAACGACTGACTTCCGATGCTGGGATCGCTGATGATCGCCGGGTTGCTCCGGCGATCCGATCACTTCTTCTTCTTGATCTCCGGGGAAAGGATGATCGACATATTTCTGCCATCCATCCGAATCGCCTGATCCACTTTGGCGTCCTCGTTCAACGCCAGGATGATCCCTTCGAGCAGTTCCCGCCCGATATTCTGATGGGTCATCTCGCGTCCCTTGAAGACCACGGTGAACTTTACCTTGTGCCCTTCGAGCAGGAACTCGCGGGCATGGCGCGTTTTAAAATCGGTATCATGCGTATCGGTACGAGGGTGCAGACGAACCTCCTTCAGCTGCTGCTGATGCTGGTTCTTGCGCTGCGTCTTGTCGCGCTTCTGCTGCTCATACCTGAACTTGCCGAAGTCGATGATCTTGCAGACCGGTGGCGTGGCCTGCGGGGCGATCTCAACAAGATCGAGCTCCCGGTCCATCGCGAGCTGAAGCGCTTCGCGAGAGGACATAAGCCCGAGCTGTTCTCCATGCTCGTCGATCACGCGGACGCGAGGTGCGCGGATCTCCCTGTTCACGCGCGGCTGCTGCTGGCGTGGGGCACTCTGTGACGGATTCCTGAGTATAGTCGTACTCCCGTTTGTGAAGAAAGAAAAACAAACCCTACGACAGATTAGCCGACAAAACTACGTAGTCCGCGTCTGACCGCAAAATTTTCGATTTCCCGATTGAAGAAAAGTCTCCATCACGATCCAAATATTTACAACGGGGGCGGGGCATCATCCCTCCGGTGAGGGGGATTCCGGCCGCCGGAGTAACTTCGGGGATGGAGAAAATGCTCGAACTGCGCGCCCCCGCCAAGATCAACCTGGGCCTTGAGGTCATCCGTCGCCGACCGGATGGCTATCACGATATCAATACGATATTCGCGGCGATCGATCTCCATGATACGATCTCCCTGCGGTCACGCGCCGATGGCGCCATTCATTGCCGCGTGGAGGGGAACGATTCCCTGGCAAGCGACGGGAACAACCTCTGCGTCCGGGCGGCCGAGGCGCTGCGGCGGGCAACAGAATG
>JBDSJW010000264.1:0-6283 GCA_039917235.1 Kapaibacterium sp. (SeqCode)
AGCCCCCGCAGTTCCGCCACAAATCGCTCATATAACGGCTCGGCCAGCTCCGGCGGCGCGGCGTTGATATAGCTGGGACGGTTCCCCTTCCGGGTATCGCCAAGCAGCGTGAACTGGCTTACCACAAGCGCGGAAAACCCTGTATCGAGGAGTGAGAGATTGGGAACGTCCCCGGCGTCCGGAAACAGGCGGAGCCGCGCGATCTTCCGCGCCAACATCGCCGCGTGCGCGGGATCGTCATCGCGCGCAACCCCCAGAAGCACCACCATCCCGCGATCAATTGCCCCCACCACCTCGCCGCCGACCGTCACCGATGCGTTTCTGGCGCGCTGTACAACTGCCTTCATGGCTCCCCCCGCTGATCGCTCATTTCTTCTCCGCCCAGAGTATCCGCTCGATCCTATCCAGATCGGTAAGAATGCTGACCGTGAGCCCGGAACGTTCAAAGAGATCGCGCAGCCGCCCCGCCTGACCAAAACCGATCTCCAGAAAGAAGCTCGATCCATCGCGCAGAAGCCGTGGCGCCAGCTCGGCGAACCGACGGTAGAAACGATATCCGTCGCCGCCGTCGGTCAGCGCCTCCACCGGCTCGTGATCGCGCACCTCCGCCTGAAGCGTAGGGATCTCGGCGGAGGGGATATAGGGGGGATTGCTGATCACCAGATCGAAGGAGCCCAGCTCCCTGACGGCGGCATCATCGAAGATATCGACCGGCCGGAAGGTGATATTCCGGGCGCCAAGCCGTTCCGCGTTACGCGCGGCAACCTCCAGCGCCGCCGCCGAAACGTCGATGGCGATCACCTCCGTCTCCGGGCGTTCCAGCGCGACCGTAATCCCGATACATCCCGAGCCGGTCCCCACATCCAGGCAGCGGAGCGAGTGGGGCTGCCGCCGCAGCGCCTCCTCCACCAGCAGTTCCGTCTCCGGCCGCGGGATCAGCACGCCCGGAGCCACCTCGAACACGCGCCGGTAGAAGTGCGATTCGCCAAGGATATACTGAAGCGGCTCATGCGCCACGCGACGTTTTACCATCCCGCGCAGCTCATCCAGCTCGTTATCCTTCAACGGACGGTCGAACTGGAGATAAAGCTCGAACCGGGTGAGCTTCAGCACATGCGCCAGCATCAGCTCGATCGTCAGCCGCGGGGAATCAATCCTCTTCTGCTTGAAATAATCAGCGCCCCAGTTGATGAGGCGAAGCGTTGTCCAGATCTCGATCTGATTTGGGTTCATATCCGCAAAAGTACAAGGAACAGGATCAATTCATGAATTGCCCCTACTCCGAGGTGATATCGAAATGAACACCGGCCGCCGCCAGCTCCTCCATCATCCGCTCGAAGAGGAGAGGGGTGACGATCCCATCGGCATAGTGAAGGCCGGTGGCGGAGATATCGCCGCGACCGATCATCCTTGCGACGATGGCGCCGGTGAAGGCGGTGGTCCGCGCCATCGAGGTAAAACCAAGCGCGCGATCGTAGCGATCCACCATATCGGCGCGATGCAGAACCCGCGCGCCATCCTTCATGCCGATCACCTCGACGCGGAAGAGGGTGATATCCCCTTCTCCATCCTTCAACTCCACCGAGGGATAGAGAATAGTATCGACAAGCTGCTTTGGAATTACATCCACGCCGTTGACGTTGACCGGCGTCCGGCCGAGAAGCCCAAGATCGAGAAGCACGGTGGCCTTCGCGGCATAGCCGGGCCAGCGGAGCGTCTTCTGCGTCCCCTCGGTGATCGCGGCAAACTCCGGGAGATCGAGCAGCCACGGCATCATCCCCTCATGCCATCCCTCCACCTCCCCCACTCCCTCAAAGCCGGTCAGCTCGTGGCCGGAGTAGCGGCGCGCCATGAACGGCCGCCCCCCTTCCACCACAAGCGCGTCGATATCGCGCAGCGGAAGCTGCCTGCCGCCGAAGACGATCTTGTAGCCGAGCGGCCCCGACGGCTCCTCGGGAATGCCGCCGCACTTAATATGAAGCTCCTCCACGGAATCGAGACGGAGGGCCAGATAACGGGCCATGATCTCCGTCAAACCCGGCTCCAGTCCGCATCCCAGGGCAATCAGCACCCCATGCTCCTCGGCCGCGCGACGCAGCTCGGGAAGATGCTCATCCTCCGGGATGGCAAGGTCAACGATCGGCCGGCCGGCGTGAACGGCTGCATCGAACGCAAGGCGGCTTGCCGACCACGGGAGCGCCGCAAGGACCACGTCGTGGGCGGAGAAGAGCCGGATGGCGGCATCGCGATCGGAGAGATCAAGCTGTTCGATGGCGATCTTATCCCCCCCCGGCAGCGGGGCCAGCTTCCGCAGCGCCGCATTGAGTTGCGCGGCATCGATATCCGCGAGCGTTACCGTGGCGACGCCGGGATCGGACATCGCGTTGTAGGCGGCCGCCGGCCCCATCAGGCCGCTGCCGACGATCAATATCTTCATGAAAACTGTTCCCAGGATGAATCTGTCAGGTTCCCGGCGCACCGGACGGGCGCGGGATGGAGCGGCAAATCTAAAACGTTCCCGCAATATGCTCTATCACCGGCAAACACCCATAACAGACTGTTGAAGGAGGTCATCCGCGGCGTCCGGGGACGTTTGAAACGTCCCCCGACATTCATCATTCGCTCACTGCGGCGTCCGGAAGGACGCCTCATTCGCTCAGATTCGGTCGCCGTGCGGCTGATCGTCCTTGAACAGCCTGTGCATCGGAAGGAATTCAACAGTCCGCTAGAGCGCGGCGTCGATGCCGTCCAGAATGGAGGAGATGGTTCCACGATAGATCCCGAGCGTCTCCCGGCGCTGGAAACCGGCGCGGAGAAGCGCCGCGGCCATCGGATGATTCTCCACATCCGTATCAGCGATCACGCTGGTGATCCCATGCCCCGCAAGCCGGCCGATGCCACGCCGTAGCAGATCATCCACATATCCCCCGCCGCGATGGCGCGGCGCCACGCCGATATAATTGATCGCCCCCTTTTCCGCCGTAAACCGCTGCGGGACAATCAGCCCCACGAAATCATCATCACGATATGCCAACTCCCACCAGCCGGGATTGTCGTCGATCGAAACAAGAACATCGTGAAATTCACGGGCAGCGGCGGCCGGCCCCGCGGCGACGGCATCAATCCGCTGAAGCGTATCCAGCGTGCCGGCCGTTACCTCCGCGATCGCCGCGATAAACGCCTCACTGCCAACCTGTTGCAACGTTCGATAGAGGAGTCGGTTGTGATGGCGCGGAGGCGGCACGGCGGGTTCCAGCAGAAACCGGGCCTTTCTCTGCGCCAGCGGCAGCCCGACCGACTCAAAGAGCATGGCCCGCTCGCGCGCGTTGGGAGTTTTCTCCATCGGCAGGTGATGTTCAATCATGACCGCCCCACGTTCCATCATCGCGGCAAGGCCATCGCGAAGCAATCCCCCCCCGATCCCCATATAATCCGCCTCCCACGGCAGGGCAAGCCCGAAGAGCATTAGATCATTGGCGATGGTCCCAAGCGTCAGAAACCCCGCTCTGCCGATTGCCGCTCCCTCCTCCTCGGCGATAAAGCACCACTCAGGACGGCTCTCCCCGGCCGACCAGATCCCTCTGATCCGCTCCGGCGTGGAGGCGGCCCCCCCGGCATTCGCGAACAGTTCGGCCTCATCGACGGTGATCGAACGTATGGTCATTGGTATTCAGGTTGATCGGAAACCGCCGGCATGGCGCGATCTCGAAGATACGGCGGACATCGGGGGAGGCGAGGAGATTCAGGGAGGGGAACAATCGGGCCGACAAAATCACCTTCCAGGAGAGTAAGAGCGGGGAGGTTGCAATATTTTTTTTCCTTGTGGTGCCCGCGCCACTAGCACCAAACACTCCAGCGTTATATATTAGCGGCTGTGTCGGCGTTGGTCTAGAACGGCGACACATGACGAGAGCCAGTTACTGGTCCGAGCCTCGGAGCCTGCTTATTCGGCCATGCAACTCCACAATCCATGCTCGACCTCGTCATTTCACAGGCATTTTTCCAGGGTCCATACAATGGAAATCGCACACGGTCGCATCTCTGTTCCCCAGTGGGAACGTCCTGAAGAGAGCTTCAACCATTCCTCCATCATCGAGGCAAATCCCTCTTTCGATTATCTCGAGAACTTTTCGCGTGGCTATAATACTGGTCGGCACGACGGCACCATCGCCGGGCTGCTTATCGGTTCGGTCAGCGGAGCCATCATGGCGCTGCTGGTCTGCCTGCTGTTCTGAGAATCAGCATCAGAGGAAATCCGTACCGGATTCGGGAGCAATCCCCCACATGAATGCGTTTTCCGGGAAGACGCGTCATCGTATGGGGACCGCGCGGCTATGACCTTATAGCACCGCGCAGTACGTTTATGGCAGAAACAGCACGAGGGCCTGGAGCATTCCCGGCCCTCGTCACGTTTTATCCATAGTGGGAATCTAGGCGGGAATCTCGTTCCAGAGCAGCTCTCGCACCTTCTCCGCCCCTTCATCCAGCGCCGACTCCACGGCATCCACGCCGATTCTGTCGAGCAACGCATCCTGCTCCCCCGCGCGGCGAAGCGCCTCGGCGTACGGGATAATGGTGAACGTGACCATCGTATAGAGCGGAATCCAGCGCTCGGGGAACATCACATGGAGCCGTGATTCGATCTTCTTCTTGCGGAGGAAATCGGGATCAACCACCTTGGAGCGCATCTCCAGAAAGTTGGCAACGGCAAGCCGCGCAATCGCGTCGGCGTTCGGCTTCCGCAGCTCATAAAACCGCCGCATGATCTCCCTCCAGTCCTCCGATTCCTCCGCCAGCAACGAGTCCAGCACCCGGCAATCCTCGAAGCAGCAGTTCATCCCCTGCCCGTAGAATGGAACGATGGCGTGCGCCGCGTCGCCGATCAGCATCGCCCAGTCATCGATATGCCAGGGGGAGCAGAAGACGGTGCCGAGCCGGGATGTCGGGTTTGCGCGCCAGTCCTCCAGAAGCGTCGGCATCATCGGGATGGCGTCGGGGAAATGAGTCTTGAAGTAGGCGAGGATATCGTCATCGCCGGCGCCGATCGAGTCAAAGCCGTTCGGCCCCTCGTACGGCGCAAAGAGCGTGCAGGTGAATGTGGCGTTGGGGTTCGGCAGGGCGATCATCATGAAATCGTGCCGGGGCCAGATATGCAGGGCGTGCGACTCCATCATAAAGGAGCCATCGGGGCCGGGGGGAATCTCCAGTTCCTTGTAGGCGTGGTCCAGCCATTCGGTGGTTGCCGTGAAGCCGGGCATCCCCTCCATCGATGCGCGGAGCGAGGAGTTGGCCCCATCGGCGGCGATCAGCAGATCGGCGGTAAAGCTCCGCTCGTCGCCGGTTTCATCGTCGCGCACGGTGACGGTCCGGGTCCCCGGATCAACCCCGGTGCAGCGGGCGCTGAAGTGGATCGTCACGTTCGGCTCGCGCTCCGCCCGGTCGAGCAGGAGCATATTCAGCCCGGCGCGGGAGACGGAGTTGATCGCCTGCCCCTCCGTGCCGTATGGCTGAAGGCTCAGGTTCCCCTCAAGATCGTGGATCATCCGTCCGGGCATCGCAATCGCGTCGGCCAGCACCGCCTGGTCGATCCCGACACCGGCCAGCGCATCAAGCCCGCGCGTGGAAAGGGCCAGGTTGATCGATCGCCCGCCGCCGATATCGCGCACACGCATATCGGGACGGCGCTCGTACAGGTCCACCGCATAGCCACGGCGCGCCAGATAGATTGCAAGAAGCGGCCCGGTAAGCCCGGCGCCGAGAAGAGTGATATGTCGGGACATTATATGCTTCCGCTGTTGAATTCGTGCTCTGAACCATCCGGCCGATCAGGCTCCCGCAACTCCGCCGCGATATTGGCGCGGGCCGCCATCTCATACCGGGCAAACATACTTCCGGTGCGATAAATTCGCTCACGTCCCAGGAATTTTTCAAGGATATCCCGCCTCCCACGGCGATAGCGCTCCTCCTCAACCCACGCATATTCGCGACGGATGGCGCGACTGTAATCGCGGTAGCGATCGCCGGAGGCGCCAAGGATCGCCAGGTCGGCGTCAAGAAAGAGAAGAGCGTCCGCGTCATCGGCCGGGGCGCCATGATCGCGGGTGAAGAGGATCAGCCCGGCAACGCGCTCCACAAGCGACTCCGGGGTGCCGAGCCGACGAAGCGAATCGCGCGCATAACGGGCGCTGTGCTCCTCGTTGTCATCGCGGCGGGTATCGTAGACAATGTCATGAAACCACGCCGCGAACTCCAGCGCATCGGGATTGCGGATCTCATCGCGATG
>JBDSJW010000265.1:0-15559 GCA_039917235.1 Kapaibacterium sp. (SeqCode)
ATAGAGCGCCGCCTTGATCTGAAGCGGGTCCTGGCAGGTTTCGATGCAAAGAACATCTACGCCGCCATCGACCAGCCCGGCGATCTGCTCCTCGAACGATTTCGCCATCACATCGAAATCGATCTGGCTCAGCGAGATAAGTTTTGTTGTTGGGCCGATGGAGCCGGCAACCATGCGCGGCCATTCCGGCGTGGAATATTCATCGGCGCAGGCGCGGGCAAGCTCCGCGGAGATCCGGCTGAGTTCATACGCCTTATCGGCGATATCGTATTCGGCAAGGACGATCGAGCTTGAGCCGAAGGAGTTGGTTTCGATGATATCGGCGCCAGCATCCAGAAATCCGTAGTGAACCTTGCGGACGGCGTCGGGGCGGGTGATACAGAGATACTCATTGCATCCCTCCAACTCCGGGCCGCCAAAATCCTCGGCCGTGAGATGCTGTTCCTGAAGCGACGTGCCGGTGGCGCCATCGAACAGGAGGACTTTCTTGTCGAGCAACTGAAGGAACCGATTCTGCTCCATGAGTCATGCTTCCGGATAATGTTCATCAGTCCTGAACTGGGGCCTGGCGGATATCCACGGGCCTGATCAGGCGGAGCCTGAAGTTAGCGCATCGCGCGGAAAGGGCATACTCACAAATTGTAGTTCCCGGGGCTTGAACATGCCATACGGATGATGTTGAGGGGCACCGCAACGCCGATTCACATTGAGACACACCCGGCGGCGGCGGAACCGGAGGAATGATCGGCCGCAAATCCGTAAGTTTGCCTTTCTTCATTCAATCTCTCGTCCGAGGACACATGCTGGACCGCAATCATACCGTGCTCGTCGTCATCGACGCTCAGGAGCGGATGCTCCCCGCAATCGATCAGGCGGATCACGTTCTTGACAATCTGGGGCGTCTGATCGACGGATGCCACGAGCTCGGCATCCCGATGCTCGTCACCGAGCACTACTCGAAAGGGCTTGGCCCCACCGTGGCGACGGTGCGGGAGAAGATGAAGGAGTGGTACAGGCCGATTGAGAAGATCACCTTCTCCGCGTGCGATAATGTCTTTTTCATGCAGCAGCTTGAGACGGTGGCGCATCAGCATGTGATCCTCTGCGGCGTTGAGACGCACGTCTGCATTTATCAGACGGCGATCGACCTGCGGAACCTTGGCTACAACGTGGAGGTGGCCGCCGACGCGGTCGGCTCCCGCGCGCCGGGAAACCATCAGCTTGCGATTGCGAAGATGCTCCGTATCGGCGTGGAGCTTACATCCACGGAGATGGCGCTTTTCGAGATGATGGGGAGCGCGGACATCCCGGAGTTCAAGGCGGTCGCGAAGATCGTAAAGTGATCGGCTGGCGCCCCGTTGATTATTGAAATTCTCTCCTCGACATCATAAATCTCTATGCTCAGTCCCAAAGTTATCGTCGGCATTATCATCGGCATCACGGTGCTTGGCCTGCTTATGCTCGGGTTCCAGTGGTGGATCACCGGCGGGATCATCACCGCGATCGGCCTGGCGCTCCTCTACGTCTGGTGGAGGATGGATCAGATTCTGAAGATCTCCAACGCGCTGACCGCGAACGATCTACCGCTTGCGCGGAAACATCTGGAAGCGGTGAAGAACCCTGAGAAGCTCAACTCCTACTCGAAGACCTACTACTATTTCTTCGCGGGAATGGTGGATGTGCAATCGAACAGCCTGAAGACCGCCCGCGCGAACTTCAAGACCGCGCTGGAAACAAACCGCTTCCGCTCGGTGGATGAGCGGGCAACGGCGCTGCTGATGCTGGCGCAGCTCGACCTCCGCTCGCGCAACAACGAGGGGGCAAAGCGCTACCTGAAGGAGGCGAAGGCACTTGGCCCCGGCGAGCAGATCAAGGAGCAGATCAACTACATCGTAAAGACGGCGCGGCTGCGGCTCTAACGGCGGAAGAGCCGCAAGACGCATCAAAACGTCTCTCCTCTTGCGGATTCCCATCGGGCGATCGTATATTTGCAGCCCGATCATGGGCGATTGGCACAGTTGGTTAGCGCGCTTCGTTCACATCGAAGAGGTCGTAGGTTCAAGTCCTACATCGCCCACAGAAAACCCCGAACCGGCAAAGGTTTCGGGGTTTTTACGTTTTGGGGTAAGAGAGCATCTCACCGACTTCCCCGTGTCTCCTCACCATCCGGTTTCGGCTGATGGATTGCCCATCACCGCCCATACCACGTTTGCCGCCACTCCTGCATCTGGGCAATCTCCTTCAGTTGCTCGTTGAGGATCTGCTCGGCCAGCGTCTTTAACTCCGGCTGATGCGATTTTACCAGTGCGTCCTTTGCCATCGCAATCGCCCCCTCGTGGTGAATAATCATCTGATCGATGAAGCGTTTCTCATAGCCGGCATCCTTTTCGCCAAGATGCTCAAGCATCTTTTTATTCATCTCGTTGATTTTCTCCATCAACCCCTGAGTAACCCCGATGCCATCCAGCATTTTTCCGGCGTACCAGGTTTTCTTTAAATCCATCATTCGGGTTATTTCCCCCTGCTGGGTGACGATGATCTTCTCAACCAGGCTTTTCAACTCCGACCGGGTCACCTTTGCAAGCGCATCGTTCGCCATTGCCACGGCCCCGCTGTGGTATGGAATCATCTCCTGAGTAAATCGATATTCGTAATTCTCATCGCTGTTCCCCAGGCTTCGGATCATCATCCGGCTTATATCGGCAATCGAGGCATCTACTGTCCCCAGCATTTTCAGCGTGGTATCGGCAGCGCTCGCGGTGTGCGTGGCGACCGCATCATTTCCCGGGCGTACGGAATCCACCGGCCTGGCGACGCTCGCGGCGATGACGATTGAATCGGTTTTTGCTGGCTCGCTCCCCTGTTTTCCGCACCCGGCTGTCATAATGATTATCGCCGTGGCAATCACGATTGGTTTCATTATCCCGCAATTAAATTGTTTTTTTATCAGTATTTCCAGTTATACCCCACAAGGCGAGCACGCGGTCGCATTTATCTCCGCGATAGACATCGTCCCTTCGCAATCTATTTTCTGCGCGAACCGGCGGCCGCGTTGATATCGATAATGCCGACCGAATCCTTCGCCAGCCGCGCCTGAAGGAACCGCTGCATTCGTGGCAGAGCATCCCGCCGCGTCAGCTTTCCGGCGGTGGAATCCTGCCGCACCAGAAACAGCGGCCGGCCGTGCGTGGTATCGACGGTATCGCGCACGGATGGCGCATAGCTGATATCGATAAGCGTCGGAAAAACCGAGCGCATTTCGCGCAGCAGAGCCGCCACCGAGACCGTATCGGCCGGAGGTGGCGGCGGCGCGACTGGTTTGGCGATTGCCACGGCGACATTCTCCACCAGTTTCTGCTGTAATGCCTCGCTCTGAAGAAGCTCAAGAATTTCATCGGTGCTGATCGATTCCCTCCCCGGCGCCAGGTTCAACTGAACCAGCTTGAGCTGGCCGTGGGGCAGCCCGCGCGTGTGAAGAAGCGCGTTCAGCGAATCGACGGCGGTTGAATCGAACGGCGTTCCGGCCAGATAGACTCTCAGCGTCGTTGTGGAGTCCTGGTCATCGAGCTTCCAGTTTACCGCCGTGCGCCCATTCGACTCCAGCTCCCGTCGCACAAAACGCTCGGCGGCGGCATGTCTCCGCAATGTGACGATAACGTCGTAGAAAATCACAACGCTCGGCACCATCGTCAGCACGACAAACGCGGTGATCAGGCGATCGACCCGGCGCTTTACCTCGCGCTTCACATAGGTGGCCTGCGGAAATTTCAGCATCCGCGCAATCAGGTAGGTGGCAAGGCTGATAAAGACGGTGTTCAGAAAAAAGAGATAGAGAGCGCCGAGAAGAATCTTCCACTGCCCGCTGGCAAGCCCGTAGCCGGCCGTGCAGAGCGGTGGCATCAGCGCCGTCGCAATCGCCACGCCCGGAATTGCCGTGGTTGTCTCGCGACGGGAGCCGGCCACAATGCCGGCAACGCCACCGAAGAATGCGATGCAGACGTCGAGAATCGTGGGATGCGTGCGGGCCAGCAGTTCAGCCGTCGGCGATGTGATCGGCGTGACGAGAAAGTAGAGTGTGCTGGTGGCAAGGCTGATGGCAACCGCGATGCTGAATGCCCGCACCGCCCAGAAGAGCATCCCGCGGTCATGAATCGCAATGCCGAGGCCGATGCCGAGAATCGGCCCCATCAGCGGTGAAATAAGCATGGCGCCGATGATCACCGCGACCGATGATGTGTTGAGACCGATCGATGCGATAAGCGCGGCGCAGACAAGGATCCAGAGATTTGCCCCCCGCAGACGAACGCCGTTGCGGATGCGTTCAATCGTCCCATCCACATCAGTCCCGGACTCAAGCCCGAAAATGATACGCATTGTCCGCGGCAAGCGGCGACCGCCACGCCTTCGCTCCGTGACATGCCGTGATAGTTCATGTTCCATGCTCTTCCCGTTATGCTGCGGCCATATATGCTACAATCCACCATTCCCCGCCGGCGTCGGCTCAGGACCACGCCGAAGAATCAGCCAGCCAACCAGGCCACCGATGATCGACGCGGCAAGAATGCCGATCTTCGCGCTCATCACCAGCCGGGGCTCGGTCAGTGCCAGCCCGGCAATAAAGAGCGACATCGTAAAGCCGATCCCTCCAAGCCACGCCGCTCCATGAATCTGACGCCAGCCCACGCCGTCGGGAAGGCTTGCCAGCCCGGCCCGCACCGCAAGCCATGAGAAAAGAGTGATGCCGATCATTTTGCCGATAACCAGCCCAAGCCCCACACCGACTGTTATCGGGCTTCCGATGATCGAAAGCAGATCGCCGCTGAACACCACCCCGGCGTTCGCCAGCGCAAAGATAGGCATGATGAAAAACGACACCCACCGGGAAAGCCCGTGTTCCATCCTCCCCAGTGGGGTCTGCACGCGCTCGCACACCTTTTCCATTGCCTGGATAACCGCATCCTGATCGTCCGACCGCTCCCCTTCATCAATGCTTCTCTCGACACGATCAAATTCCTCAAGGAGCAGACTGCTCTGCTCCTGAAACTCGCCAACGGTGATACGCGTCCGCGCCGGTATCGTCAATGCCACCAGCACCCCGGCAATCGAAGCATGAATCCCTGATATCAGCACGGCGATCCAGACAACGAGGCCAAGCAGCAGATACACCAGCAACGAGCGCACGCCCAACAGATTAGCAAGCACCAGCAGCAGAAGCGCCACGCCGGCCACCACCAGGCTCCCCCAAGCGATCTGCGATGTATAGAACAGAGCAATGACGGCAACCGCCCCAAGATCATCGGCAATTGCCAGCGCGGCAAGAAATATCGTCAGCCCCTGCGGTATGCGCTTACCGAGCAGGCTCAGAATGCCGAGCGCGAACGCGATATCGGTCGCCATCGGTATCCCCCATCCTGCCGACCCCGCCCCCCCGGAATTGAACAGTATGTAGATTGTCGCCGGAACAAGCATCCCGCCAAACGCCCCCGCGACCGGAAGAATCGCCTTGCGAAATGAGGCCAGCTCCCCAACCAGGATCTCACGTTTGATCTCCAGGCCGACGAAGAGAAAGAATACAGCCATCAGGCCATCGTTGATCCAGTGCAGGAGTGATTTGGAGAGATGAAAGGCATCGAAACCGATGGTAAAATGGGACTCCCAGAGCGCGACGTAGCTGTCCGAAAACCCTGAATTAGCCCACACGAGGGCAATGATCGTGCATACGATCAGGACGATTCCGCCCGATTCCTCCGAATGGAGAAATCGTTGAAATGGCATGGTGACCTTTGTAATCGGTGCCACGCGTCTGACACGAAGGATATCTCTGATTCTCTCGTTCATCGCTACCTCTATTAATTCACAAACCGCGAATTAAGAATATAGATATGTCGGAGATGATCCTTCAGAAACAACTGCGAGTAATCGTAACCACCAGATATTGTCCAGAAGAAGAATTTTACACGATTGTGCTCATGTTATGAGATTTATTATTCGGACGGACGATCTGCTATCTTATCCCCGACTATCTACCGCACCACCCCGAGCTTCCCCGACACCATGTTTCCGCCGCACGTTATCCGCACATCGTAAATGCCGCCCGCCAGAGTGGAAAGATCGATATCAAACGTTTCCCTCCCCGCTTCACGCCAGCCAACGTTGAGTTCCAGGGCTTTTGCACCGTTCATCGCGTACAACTCGGCGCGGATTATTCCCGATTTTGCGTGCAGAAATTCAACTCTCGTGATCCCCTTTGCGGGGTTTGGTGAAATGCCCGCCAGCGACATTCCCGTTGTGGCGATATCGGCATGATCATCCACCGATAATGTCGAGCTGGTGCTTCTGAAAATTCCGCCGCCGCGGGTGCCGGCAACGAGAAATCCGTCGCTGCCGAGAACCAGCTGGGAGATGCTCGGGATAGTCAGGCCGTTGTTGATGGGGTGCCATGTAGCCCCCGAATCGATGGATGCGAATACACCGGTAGTTCCCGTCCCCGCAAACAGCTGGTCCTTTGAGTCGATCGCAATGGCATAGACGTTGGTATCGGCAAGGCCCGCGTTCATCTGCTTCCATGTGTCGCCATTATCGGTCGATCCGTAAATGCCGCCACCAAATGTCCCCACATAAATTCTCCCTTTTGAATCGATCGCGATGGCAAAAATCCCGCCGCTCGGAATTGAGACAACGCGCGTCCAGTTGGTTCCCCCGTTTGTCGATCGATTAATTCCCGCGAGCGTTCCCGCGAAAATATGACCGGATTTATTTACCGCCAGCGCATGCACGTTGGAATCGGTTGCGTCGCCGTTGATCGGCAGCCATTTTGCATTTCCCTGATTGAATTTGTAGACGCCCCCCTCCGATCCCGCATAGACACCGCCGCTGGAATCGCGCGCAAATACGTTGACCTGCGCGCCGAGATTATCCCCCAGACCGTTGCTCAGGAAAGACCACGAAATCCCCTCATCGCTCGACTGAAAAATTCCTCCGCCGTATGTGGCCGCGTATACAGCGCCATTTGAAGCCGTGATAAATGCGCGAATTGCCGCGTTGGTGATATTGCCGTTCGCCGGCGACCAGTTCGCCCCACGGTCGGTGGATTTGAAGATGCCGCTGTTCGGATCGGCGGAAAACCAGTCGGTGGCGGCGAACAGATGTCCCGCGCCGGTGACCTGAAGCGCCCGGATCTGCTCGGCTGCAAGCCCGTTATTATTCTGCTTCCATGTTGATCCACGATCGGTGGAATAATAGATGCCGCTTCCGTTGCTGCCGGCCACCAGAGCGCCGCCAGGGAGCAACACCAGAGCGTTGAGATCGGTATTTTTCAGGCCGGTTCCATTGATCGGATTCCATTCGGTGCCGCCCGCATCGGAACGATAAGCGCCGCCGGCCGTCGATGCCACGATTTTCCCCTCACTGTCGATATGAAGCGATGTGACGCGGAGGCTGGTAAGCCCGGAATTTACCGCCGTCCAGGTAGCACCGGTATCCAGCGATTGGTAGATTCCAAACCCGTCGGTAGCGGCGTGAATTATCCCCGTGCCCCCTACCACGATATCGTTCACCTGCTTCTTGGGAAAAGCCGGGCCGACCTTTGTCCAACTGTCGCCATGATTTATCGAGCGATAAACGCCGTCGTTGAACATGCCGGAGAGGAGCGTGTTATCGGGGGCAACCGTCACCGAGTAGATCGATTTCGGGATAATGCCGGTCTGCGCCGTTCCCCAGTTGGCCCCTCCATCGGTTGAGCGGAAAAGGCCCTTTGACTGGATGGAGGCGAAGATCCGGCCATCGTGGTCGATCGCCAGATCGAGTACCCTTCCGCTTGGAAGCGTTCCGGTAATCGCAAACCACTGATCCCCCCCTGCCGGCAGGCTAAATACTCCGCCATTATCGGTGCCAGCAATCACATCTCCACTGGAATCGAGCGCAAGCGAGCTGACATTATAGGTGGTGAATCCTCCTGTAATCCGTCTCCATGTTGCGCCATCGGTCGAGCGAAAAACGCCGCCGCCGTTTGTGCCGGCGAAAATCCGGCCATGCGCGCCATCGGCCACAAGCGCCGTGACATCCCCGCCATAAATACCGTTCGCTGCCTCCCAGCCGATAAGCTGAGCATAGGCGCAGACGCTGGTAAGGAAACTGATAATCGCCACGAACACCGATGCGGCGGCGCGGAAACGGAAAGCGGTCGGGGGAAGGGATTTCATAGCATCATCCATTGGGGAACCGTAAATATTGCTCAACATCGCCGGGCCAGCCGGAACGGCCCGAAACGCGGGACTGTATATACAGAATATTGAGCGAACATCATCGGATCAAATCCTCCTCTCCATCATTAGGGCCGACGCTCCCGATACAGACGAGGCCAGATGGATCAGTTCTTAATCAGCGCGTTTCCGCTGCGCCTGAACCGGATATTCTTCACGCGCCCCACCGACACCAGCATCGCGGTTATTAATCCATCGCGATTATGTTCGAACGTCACGGTATTCAGATAGAACTGATCGCCGGCAAATTTATCCACGCCGACCGGAGTAAGTATGGCCGAATCCAGCGAGCGGTGCCGGGCAATAAGCTTCCCCTTTTCCGCCGATATCAGGAAGGTGCTTTCCAGCTCGAGAGCATAATATTCCCCCTCATACTGCCTCAAATTGTCGGCCGAGATTTCGAAATGGACCACGCGGGTGGCCGAATATTCCTCTCCCTGACGGAGCGTCATCGTCGTTACGTTTTCACCGGGCCGACGATGAAACGTAACTGTTGCGCCTATAGCCTTTGAGAAAAAGGTCGTGTCCGATGAAGAGTATATTTCATTCCGTCCCTGCCCCGTCGCCTGAGCATAAAAATGCCCCCCTTCCCGCGAAAATGTCATGACGAAATCCTTGGAATCATCCATAGCGAAATCCCCCGCGTAGGCATCGAATATCGTGGGGTCGATCCTGACCTCCTTCGCCTCGGCCGTTAACGTAGTCGCCGTTGGCGTTGCGGGAGGAGCCGGAAGCATCAGTTTAAGGACGCTCTGTGCAAGACGGGTTGGGCTAGTGGAGCCCAGATTGCTAAGGATCGCCACTGAAAGATGTTCCGATGGAATCCGAATAAGCTCGGCGCGATAGCCACCCCAGGCGCCACCATGGCTGATAACCTGCATCCCGCGGAACGTTGTGTTCATAAGGCCAAGCGCGTAATCGAGCGTATCCCCGTTCTTCAATATCCCCCGTTCCATCAGCGCTTTCGGCAGCCCCACTCCGCCAACACGCGGCGTATAGAAATTCTCATCCCATTTCAGCAGATCCTCCACGCTGGTGTTCACGCCGCCGTCGCCGTTCTGCTCCCAGTTAGAAACATCACGATGATATATTCCGGCATCATCGGAGGAATAGGCAACCGCGTGGTGCGGAATCAGCATGGTGTGGCTATCGACAAATGTGGTGTGGGACATTCCGAGCGGCTTAAAAATATATTCGGCCGCGAAATTCCTGAGCGATTTCCCACTCACCCTCTCCACGATCTGCGATGCAAGAAAATATCCCGAATTACTGTAGAGGAATTCCGAACCCGGCTCGAAATTCAGCGCCGTCTGCCGTGTTATCGCCTGTAGCGCGTCCTTCGGTGTGGTGACATCATCGACATCGTAACCGCTCATTGCCATCAACTGGATATAATCGCGGATGCCGCTTGTGTGATTGAGGATATTACGGATAGATATCCGGTATCCGTAATCGGGAATCTCCGGGAGATATTTTCGAATATCATCATCCAGCGATAGCTTTCCCTGCTGCGCCAGCAGTAGAATACAGGTAGCGGTAAACTGTTTCGATGTTGATGCAAGATCGAATATCGTCGCGGGGGTGATTTTAACATTCTGCTCCAGATCGGCCAGACCATATCCTTGCGAGAAGACGATCTCCCCTTTTCGGTAGATGGCAATCGCACATCCCGGAGAACCGTCGCGCGTGAAACCGGCGAAGAGAGAATCGATTTTTCTGACGAGCGGAGCCGGGAGCTTCTGCGCCGCCGCCGGCATGGCGCCGGCAAGGCAGGCGATAAGGAGTGCGACGGGATATGCACGTGGGAGCATGATTTCCAGTAAGAATGGATAAACAATTCAGGGGAAGCCTCCGCGCGCGGCGGGGACGTTGGAAAATGAGACGGAGATATGGGGATCCGGTTCCATAATGCCGCCATGGTGGCGCATCTCTTCCGGCAATCGATGGTGGCTACGCTCGCTGAAACTATTAGTTGCAATTGACTCCGCTGGAAGTTCTGTCAATGGCCGGGTTTACAATTAGCAACCCCGACCTCCGGTAACCTCCCCACTGAACCTGTGTGCAAGCCCGCAATCAGCCTTGATGCCGCTGGCTTACATCATTCCCAACGGACCGGAATCGGGAAATTGTTCACATCATCGGGAGGCCAACCATGAACGGAATTGAAACGGTCAGACGCTATTTCGATCTGGCGGAAAATTTTTCGAGCGATGCAAATGAATTTGTTTTTTCTTCGAGTTTCAGGATGGCCGGATTATCCGCCACCGAAATTACGACTGCTATGAGGCGTTTTGACACCGCGTTTTTCACCTGCTTACCGAGCGCATCATTATTGTGACCTGTATGAACTGCAGTTGCGCCATGATATGGCAGGAATAGACGCATTACACGCCGTCGTGGGGATTAATACTCCACAAAAGTGGAATTGATCAGGGCCTGGCATCGCCGTAATTTGCATATGCTTCAAGAAAGCATTCATGCGCTCCGGCAAACATCGTTCACACGAGCAATATTTTCCGGAAGAATTTCATCGGCGAGTAAAACGCCATAATGTAGAACCGGCGGCCCGGCCGCCCGCGAAGATCATCGATGTATACAATCCCCGTTTATTCAGTTCATACAGCGGTTGATGGCGGCCTGAACCATGCCGAGCTTGTTGTCACCGGCAGCATGCCCATCAGCAGAATCCCGATTACTTCATCCCAGGTTGCCGCCCGCCTGATCGCCGATATCCCGGAAAGCGTCTGTTCGCTGAACCTGATCCTGCTTGTCCTGGACGCGCAGGACATTCCGGTCCGCGTCTGCTGCGCCAGCAACAAGGCAATCGACGCAGGTTGCCTGATAACATTATTCGGGTTCGTGGGGCGTTCGGGGCACAGGATGATTATCGCCGGAGAACGGGAGAATGGCCTTACGGTGCAGGATTACCACCACGAGCGCATTCAGAAGCTGGTCGCGGCCGCCAAAGCAATGGATGTTGTGATGCTCGACTATATCCTTGTAAACAGCAGCGGCGATTTCGTCAGCCTCACCGTCGAACGGCGGGATTTTGAGATGACCGACAATGGCTACGATTTCGCCCAGGTTGCCTAGACCGATTTACAACCCGTATAGCGGCATATCACCGGGCACCGCTCAATTCATCACCCGCAGCAACACCCTCTTCGTTTCTCCCGACGTTACTCAATACCGGATACGCAAACGCCAACCTCAGGGAGCCTGGAGGCTGGCGTTCGTGGAGCGCGCAATGGCGGGCTCTGAGCTATCCGGGGCGAATATGAGGGAGGTCCAGTCCCCATCCCGGCAGAGCCCGGGCACTCATCTTATCAGCCCCTTGAAGGACGTCATCTGCGGCGTTGGCCTTCACCGTTCGCTCACTGCGGTGTCCAGAGGGACGCCTCATTCGCTCAGATTCGGCCGCCTTGCAGTTGATCGTCCTTGAACAGTCTGACTGCCGGAAGTAACTCAACAGGCTGTTACCGGGAAGTTATCGTTTGCTCAGTTCGAGTACGCCGCGCTCACCGTGAATGTTCCGCTGTAGCTTCCGCGCTGCTGCGTGGCCGTTGGCGCCACCGATCCACCGATAGTCAGGTAAAGCTGCCCCAGACCGTCGCTGTTATGGGCGTCGCCGCTGGCGTCGGAGGAGAGAGCAGTGGTCACCGATCCGGCCGTTGCGTTCAGAACGGCGCCGGTGCCGCTTGTTGTCGTGTTGCCGCGGAGATTGGCGCGGTCGATCGTCACTGTCATGCTGGCCCCCGCGCCGGATGTTGTCGAAATAGTCGCCGTGGCCGGGATCGTAATCGTGATGTTATCGCTCTCGTCACCGCTGAAGGTCACTGCCCCCGCCGATCCGGTCGTTGCCGCGACCGATGAAGTCTGCCCCTTGGTGATGGTCCCAAATGCCAGCGGCGCGGTTGCCGTGGCGGCAATCGGCGTCACAATCGTGGCGCTGCTGCTGAGGCTGGCCGATTGCGCCATTGCCTTTGAACCGATTGCCAGCATTGCGATGACGATGAGGATGACAATCGTTCTGTTCATGGTTCCAGGTCTGCCGTTGATTTGTTGATTGTTTTAACGATATCATCCTCTCCATGAACAACCATGCCATGAGGCCAGAACGGCTTTTCCCGGCAGATTTCCTAACTTCTCCCCTTCCTGAATCGTCCGAAATCCGAACACTATCCAGATACCGGACGCAGGCGCACACCATCGGCGGGGACGTTCCCGGCAATCCCCCATCAACGACCCCGTGAGATTATGAGCATCGACGAGGAGATGCGGCGCAATATCGGTAGGCAGATGATCACCAACCGGCGCAAGAATCTCTACCGGCTGGATCGCGATCAGAGCTTCTCCTTTAGCCCCGAGACCCTCGCGCTGCTGCGGGACCGGACGGAGCTGCGGGCGCTTATCGAGCGATCGGGGCGGGAGGAGCTGGTCGATTATGTGATGAAGATGGCGTTGCGGGAGATCTACGATGCCTACCAGTATATCAGCGTGAAATCCGATGATCTACCCCGGCTCCGCGCGGTCTACCACGAGATGATCGCCGATGCGCTTGAGGAAAACCTCCCGGCCGACGCGATCGCGCGACGCCATTACGGTCGGCTGGCAACGTGGCTTGCCTCCACCAACCCGATCACCCGGACGATCAATCCCCCCAATCGACCGGTTGTGCGCGATATCGTCTGCGCCGAATATTCACCGGGACTGCAACTGGAGATCCTCGGAATTGATGTTCATGCGGTTATGGAGCCGGTGATCGATATCGGATGCGGTGAACATGGGGGGCTGGTGCGGCATCTGCGCGCGCTGGGAATCGAGGCGCATGGGATCGACAGGGCGTGCGATGCTGAAGGGGATTATCTGGTGGCGGCGGACTGGTTCGAGCGGGATATCGTCCCGGGATTCTGGGGAACGATAATCGCCCATCTCTCTTTCTCGGGACATTTTCTCAACCATCATGCGCGACGGGATGGGGAATATATCGCGTACGCGAAAAAATATATGGAGATGCTCCGCGGGCTCAGAATCGGCGGGCGCTGCCACTACGCGCCGGGGCTGGAGTTTATCGAGGAGATGCTTCCGGCTCATCAGTACGCTCTGGAGCGGAGCCGCGTCGGTGAGGAATATTCGCGAACGGTTATCACCAGGCTGGCTTGAACTCTTTATCAGATTATTGGGGATGTTTGAAACGACCCCCGACGGGGCTATCGCTCCACAATCACCAGCTTCTCCGCCTGATTTGCCGCCCGCGCCGATAATCCTATCATCAGCCCGATGATCCCCCACGACACCACCAGCGAGCTCATTCCGCTGGAGACCAGTGGGAGGGTGATGCCGGTCATCGGCAGGATGTTCATGGTGCCGGTGATATGGACGAACGCCTGCGCCACCAGCAGCAGCGTATAGCCGGCCACCAGGAGCGCCGGAAAGGAATCGCCCCCCAGATCGCGGGCAATTCTAAGCCCGACGGCCGCCAGTGCCACAAACAAGAGAATCACCATTGCCGCCCCCGTAAATCCCAGCTCCTCCCCTATCGCCGCGAAGACAAAATCGGATGCCGCCTTCGGAATCAGAAACGGCGTGCCGTAGCCAAGCCCGTGCCCCAGCAGCCGACCGGCATCGAACGAGTGGAGCGCCTCCACCACTTGCTGCGCGTGATCCCACCAGTGCGCGTTGCCGTGACGCGAGAAGAGATCGGCCCAGAGGAGAAATCGCTCGCGCGGGGTGGAGAGCATCCTCCCCACAAACGGCAGTTGAACGGCAGCGGCCGCCACCGCCACATACGCCACAAGCACCAGCGATGCCGATGTCCAGAGCGCGTCGCGCCTGCGGAAGCGCTCAAGCGCGGCAATTGCCAGCATCGCCGCCAGCACGATTCCCAGCACCAGCATGATGGTGCTGGTGCTGCCGAAAAGGGCAGGGCCTATCAAGATAACGCTCGATGCCAGCAGCCCCGCCGCGAACAGCACCACATAGAGCGCGCTCCGCGTGAAGTACGCCAGCAGAAGCGTCTGCGCGATGCTGATCACAAGGAACTGCCCGAAATCGCGCACAAGCACAAAGACCACCAGTGGCGAACTGAGAAGCGCCAGCACATAGAGCCAGAGGACAAGCGGCGACCGGGCGAAGCGCTCCCGCGTCTCCGGCTGGAACGCGCCGCGATAATGGATCAGCAGCCCCGCCCATGCCACCGGAAGCGAGAGCTTGAGCATCTCCTGCGGGGCGAAGTTGGCGCCACGGACGCCGCCGGTGGAAACCAGATACCCCAGCGTCAGAAGGCAGATGGCAAGGCTTCCGTAAAACCCCGCGATCCGCCAGCGGGCCGAAAGGAGCGTCGCAAGATTCCCGCGAGCCATGACGCCCGCCGCTATCAGCAACGCAAGCACCGGCAGGAACCTGAAGAAGGGGTTATCCGCCGTGGCCGTCTGCCGGTCATCCAGAATGGCACGCGTATCGGGCGTTGGCCCGTACGCCCGCTCCAGCGATCGCGCCAGCCGCGTATCGATCCGCGATGCGTCGAACTCCCGCCGCATCCCCCCGTTCTCCCCCCGCACCAGCCGCGATGTCAGGCGACGGAGGGAATCGATGGATGCGCCGGCGTTGGCATGATGCACCGAATCGCGAAGCGCCACGATTGCGCCGTTCGATAGCTGCCTCGGCGCGTCGTGCCCCAGCCGGAACTGCACCGCCAGGCCGATGCCGAAGAGCGTGGCCGCCGCCAGAAGAATCGTCTCCGCGCTCCGCTTCCTGCCGTCGCGCGGCAGCAGCAACCAGCCGCCGAAGAGGATCACCGCCACGGCCAGCACATTCCGCCCCACCACCATCAGCGACGGCTTCTGCACAAACCACTCGATGCCGGCCTGATAGACCGCGTAGTTGGCAACCCCGGTGATGGCAATCACCAGGAGCGCGAGAATCGGAAAGGCGACGGCACGTTTCATGAACAGACGATTGGTCCGGGAAAATTCAGATACGACGCGGGTTCGATGGCGATCTGACGATGACATCGAATCAGAGGTTGCGAAACTACGAAGCCGGTGACGATAGTCAACGAGAGGAAAAGGCGCAGAACCAACGAAGCTGGAAATCGGCGCATCGTCCCTCCATGATATGAATTCGGAAACTCGGGAAAGCATGAATATACAGCTCCACGCCGCCGGCAATCATCCCATCCACTCCGCCATCTTCGACTTCCTCAGCTCGCCCCGTTTCAGCGCCCGCTCCTTCATGATGATAAAGAGCACCGGCGTCATGATCAGCACATGAATCGCGGAGGTGAACAGCCCGCCGAT
>JBDSJW010000266.1:0-2930 GCA_039917235.1 Kapaibacterium sp. (SeqCode)
GTCCCCACTCCCCAACGAAAACGTCCCCACTCCCCAACGAAAACGTCCCCACTCCCCAACGAAAACGTCCCCACTCCCCAACGAAAACGTCCCCAACAACATCCTTCAACAGTCTGCTAACGGAGCACGTTCCGCTCAAGGTAGCTGGGAAGCATCGCCCGCCACGTCGGCCAGTCATGGCCCCATTCATTTCCCCAGATCTCGACGTTGTTCGGGATGTTCTTCATGCCGAGGATATCGGCGATCGCCCAGCTTGCGGCGGGCGCCTCGTACGATCCCTCGCCGCTCAGGAAATTGATCTGGTTCTTGCTCCGAAGCTGCGCCAGCAGCGACTCATCGTGGAGGTTCGGGAGATAATCGACGGGGGAGTTATAGTAGACATCCTCATCGTAATATCCCTTTGAATACGATTTCAGATCGTAGATACCGCTCATGCCGATTGTGCCGTCGAACAGGTCGGGACGGCGGAAGAGGGAATTGGCGGCATGAAACGCGCCAAGCGAAACCCCGCAAGTAATCGGCCTTGCATCCCCCCCCATCGCCCCACGGATATAGGGGACCACTTCATCGGTCACATAACGATTATACTGCTGGTGCCGGGCCGCCTTCTGCTCCCCGGAAAGCTGGCTGTTCAACCAGCTCTCATTGTTGATCGAGTTGATCGAGAAGACCCGCACTTTCCCCTGTTCGATAAACGGCTTGATCGAATCGATGAGATAGAACCGCTCGTACTCAAGGTAGTCCGCCCCGGCCGATGGGAACATCAGCATCGCAAGGCCATGGTTGCCGTAGATGGCGATCTCCATCTGTTTGTCGAGATTGGGGCTGTGCCAGGAATCGAGAATTCTTTCCATGAAGCGTCCGAAATAATGAGCGTGAATAGTCGGCCGACCCCGAAGCTCCCAACGATGCCCATGACCGGGCGTTGATCGGGAATTTTTCGGGAGTTGATAACAATAGATCCTAAACAGGCCCCCTCAGGCGGGCGGGCGACCCGTTCCGTTATCCCCTCCGGGGCATTCCGTGGTATGGGGTGATAATACTAAACGCGGAGCAAATGCGGGCTCCGCGTCTCGTAAAAAGATGGGCGCGTTCTACTGCTTCTTCGCGGCGTTCCCGCCGGTTGCCGTGTCGCGGGAGCGAACCCTGGTTGTATCGCCATGCCCCCCAACGTTGATCTGGTTGACAACGCTGCTCACGTGGTTCATCTTGGAGGTCATCTCCTCGGCGGACTGCCGGTCCTTCACCGTCGCAACGTCGCCGGTGAGCGTGGCGACGCCATCGCCGCTCAGATTCAGCTTTACATTTTCAAGGCCGGTGAAACGGTTCAGCGCGGCCTGCATCTGCGACTCGTTCATCTCCGTCTTGATGCCGGCGGCGGCGGTATCAAGCTTTCCGCCGATCTCCCTCCCCGCCTCCTTCAGTTTCTGCCCGGCGGAATCCAGCGTCCTGCCGACATCTCCCGAGCCTGACCCGTTGCAGGCCGGCAGCGAAAGTAGAAGAAATCCCAGTGCAAGGAGTTTCCAAAGCTGTTTCATCATCCTTCTCCCGATTGGTTTGGTTTGCGTAACAACCGGCTTATGTCGATGGGTCAAACGATATGCCATCGCCATCATGCTCCGGTGATTCCCCCGCTTCATCTTCATCCTCATCCTCCGGCGCATTGCGGGAATATTTGTCGCCCCGTTTTTTCTCAGCCTTCGCGGCCCCCTTCACCACCAGCACAAACTCCCCCTTGATCGATTGACGGGCGGAATAATCGGCGTGGAGCGCCCCAAGGGTTGAGCGGTTGATCTCCTCGTAGAGCTTTGTCAGCTCCCGGCATATCGCCGCCGGCCGCTCCTCGCCAAGCACGTCGGCAAGCTCCCGAAGCGTCTTCACGATGCGGTGCGGGGACTCGTAGAAGACGATCGTCCGCTCCTCGCCGGCCAGCTTCGCGATTGCCGTGCGGCGCCCCTTCTTGTGCGGCAGAAACCCCTCGAACGCCACGGCATCGGTCGGCAGACCGCTGGCGGTGATGGCGGTGGCAAGCGCGGTCGGCCCCGGAAGCGGAACCACGCGGATGCCCGCCTCGATTGCCCCGGCAATCAGCCTGGTCCCGGGATCGCTGATCCCCGGCGTGCCGGCATCGCTCACCAAAGCCACATCCTCTCCGCTCAGCATTATCGCCACGATCTGCGCAACGCGCGCCGCCTCGTTTCCGGTGAAGTAGCTTATCATCCGCTTGTGAGGAATCTCGAAGTGCCGGAGAAGATTGGCCGTCACCCGTGTATCCTCGCAGGCAATCACCGGCGTTTCCCGCAGCACGCGAAGCGCCCGAAGCGTTATATCCTCCAGATTGCCGATCGGCGTGGGAACCACATAGAGAACCCCCGTGGTGATGCCGTTCATAAGCCCTCCCCGAGCATCTGTTCCCCAGGGAACTGTTCGCCGGGCAATGGCTTCCCGCGCCGTGTCCTGAAGAACGCCTTGAGAAGCCCGGCGCAATCCTCATCGAGAACGCCGCCGAGCGTCTCCACCTGATGGTTCAGCCGCGTGTCGGTGGTGATGGTGAAGAGGGTGCCGGCGGCTCCGGCCTTGGCGTCGTATGCTCCAAAGAGAAGCGCATCAAGCCGGGCGTTGACGATGGCACCGGCGCACATCGGGCAGGGTTCCAGCGTAACGTACATCCGGCATCCCTCAAGGCGCCAGCTTTCCATGGCCGTTGCGGCGGCGGTGATGGCGATGATCTCCGCGTGCGCCGTGGGATCGGCCATCCGCTCGGTAAGGTTGTATCCCCTGCCGATCACCCGGTCCCCTTGTACCACCACGGCCCCCACCGGAACCTCCCCCTCCTCGTATGCCCGCTCGGCCTCCGCCAGCGCAAGCCGCATGAATCGTTCGTGATATGTCATGCGCGAAGATAAAACTCCAGCCCCACGCGCCATCAA
>JBDSJW010000267.1:0-3751 GCA_039917235.1 Kapaibacterium sp. (SeqCode)
ATGAAGGTCTTCGTATTTGATAACCCGCATCCCCTGTTTTGCCAGGAAGTAGCCGGCAAGCGGCCCGGGGAGCCGCCATGTGAGATCGATGATAGTCATGGGTGGGATCAAACGCTGTGTCGAGATACATCGAGGACGGCCCCATCGCCGACGATTCCGTGACCGGAGCATCCGCGACGGGGCCGCCGACGGCCGAAACGTGTAATGGCTAGAAGATAACGCCCGCGCCAAGCTGGAGATACTTCACCGTTTTCTCCCCATCGGATTTCGAGAGGAGGTTGGCGAAGTTGTAGCGCGCGTTGACATCGATCGTCGCAACGCCGAGGTGGAAGCCGACGCCGGCGTTGAGCGCCATCCCCACAGCGGGAGCGCCGGCCGATGAGTTGGAGAACTCCGGCTTGTTCAGCTCATTGCTGCCGCTGACAAACGCATAGGTCCGGCTGGTGTAGGTGTAGCCAAGCTGCGCGCCGACGTACGGCTTGACAACCGGGAACGGCGCCACCACATCCAGGCCGACGAAGATCGGAATCATCGATGTCCCCACGTCGAACGTGGCGCTGGCGGTATGCGTGGCCGTGTCGAAGCTCTGGCCGGTGAGCGTAACCGCCGAGGACTGGAAGTAGACGTAGGAGACATCGCCGGTAAGCCGGAAGATATCCAGAAAGCCATACCGCGCCTTGCCGGTGACAAAGAACCCGATATTGCCGGAGAGATCGCCGTACTGAACGGAATCCTTATGAAAGAGATCGCTCAGCGCCCCCCCCGCCTGACTGATGTTGTCCCCCGCCGCCGCAACGCCCACCGATACGCCGAACCCAAGCTGCGCGCGCGTGGTTCCAGCGGAGAGAAGCGCCATCGCGGCGAATATCATTATGAGAGTACATGCCCGTTTCATTGTAGAAGATCGATTTGGTTGAAATGGCCGACGCATATGCCGCCGATCCGATCCCGCGAAAATAGTCACGAAGCGGCGTCCGGCCTATAGATGAAGATAAAGAGTCGCGCCAAGCTGGAGATAATAGATCTCCGCCTCACCATTTTCCTGATTTAAAAGGTTTGCCACATGCAGCCTGGCCCCCACCGCGATATCAATAGGGCTCAGATCAAAGTTCACCCCACCCCCCACCGCCGCGCCGAAACGGGAATCGGTGGAGGACTCCAGCGTAACCCCCGGCGTCGATTCCCCCTGCACCGGATCAAACGAACGCGTATAGAGGTTATACGTCGCCTCCAGCGAGAGATAGGGAGTGATGATCCCCTGTCCAAGTCGCATATCCACCCCCACGCTGACCGGGATCATCGTCTGCGAACTCTGAAGCTGCACCGAACGATCCGATCCATCGAAATACCCCGAATTCGCCGGGGCGAAATGATTGTAGCCAATCCCCCCCGTCAGCGCCAGCGCCTTGCCGAACCGGCCACGCAACTCCACGTAATATCCGTTCTGCGCCGCCTCCGCCCCGCCGTGCAGCCCCTGCTGCGCAAGCTGGGCGGTTACCTGCGCGATCTTATCGTTCGGGACGGCAAGCCCGCCGCCGATACCGATGCTCTGCGCCGTTGCCGTAAGCGCTCCAAACGCGCTCAGGAAGAGAATGCCTGCCAGAAATCCGAGGGGGGAGCGGGTCATGATAGAACTTCCATCGCCCGGGCGAACCAGGACGTAATTGTAATGAAGATTATCGATTGTTTACCAAAGATAACAGAGCGGGGTTATTTGCAATCGATTTCAGGGATCGGGAACAGGAATTCGTGACATGGCGATGAGGATGATGGTTTATCGCGACCGGCAATGAGGCCGACCGCCGCGTGGATGGGCCCGCTGGTGTGCTGAGGAGAAACCCCTCGGGCAGGAATCCATGCGCTGGAAAGTCATGCCAAGAGCCTGTTGAATTACTTCCGATGTTCAGGCTGTTCAACAACGATCAGCCGCACGGCGGCCGAATCTGAGCGAATGAGGCGTCCTTCTGGACGCCACAGTGAGCGAACGATGAAGGCCAACGCCGCGGATGACGTCCTTCAACAGTCTGCAAAGAGCCTTTCTGAAATATCAATTGAACGGGATGTGCTGAGTTTCGCGCGGAATATATCGGAAAGCGGAATCATTCCCCTTTTGTTTTCCCCCGTATCTTATCCTCGCAGGCCACGTGGTCAACCGCGCGGCTCTTCGCAATCTCCCTGATCCAATCTACCGGAAATCGTCAGTATGGAAGCCGTCTTCGCTCTGCTGGGCCTGATCTTTCTTTTGCTCCCCGTGGCGGCGCTTATCATCGCGTTAAGCAGCAGGAGCATGCTGCTGAAACGGATCGAGAAACTGGAGAGGCAGGTGAAGATGCTCCGCGATGCCGCTCGCGGTCAGGAGGAGACAACCGAGACCATACAGCCCCGGGAACAACCGGAACGGCAATCCACCGACGCCAGGATTACGCAGCCCACCGCAACCCGACCACGGCGGATTATCCCGGAGCAGCCGGCGACAATTCCGGAGCCACCGATTATCCCGCAACCCATCATCCCGGCGCGACCGGCTGCAATTCCAGAACCGCCGCCAGCAATCCCGGCGCGGCCGACGATCATCCCGGAACCCATTATCCCTGAACAACCGGCGGCAGCCACGCCGCCGAAAGAGCCGATAAAGACAGAGGAGGAATCCCATTCCATCCTTGATACCACGCGCCCGCCACGGCATTCCTCGGAGCGACCCCATACATCGGAGCGACCGCGCGCGGCGACGCGACCCCCGAATGTCAAAAAACCATCGAAGACCGGCCAGGAGTTGGAGGCGCTGGTGGGGGGACGGATACTGAACCTGATTGGCGCGGTGGCGCTGATCATCGGCATCGGGTTCTTTCTGAAGTACGCGTTCGACAACAACTGGATCAGCGAAACGGTGCGGGCGATGATCGGCGGAGCCGTGGGCATCGGTCTGCTGGCGCTGGGGGCGATATCACATAAGAAGGGCTACAAGGTCTTCAGCCAGGGGTTGATCGGCGCGGGGATATCGGCACTCTACCTCTCCGTTTACGCGGCGTTCAACTACTACCATATCGGCCTTTCGCAGACGGCGGCGTTTATGATGATGGCGGCGGTAACGGTTATCGCGTTCCATCAGGCATTTACATACGATTCATTCGCCGTGGCGCTCCTGGGGTTGATCGGCGGGTTTCTCACGCCTCTCCTCCTCTCCACCGGCACCGGCAACGAGATAGGCCTCTTCACCTACCTGGCGCTGCTGGACGCGGGAATTCTGGCGATCGCCGCGCGGAAGCGATCGTGGGAGGCGCTGATCCCCCTCTCCTTTCTCGGGACGATGATCCTCTACGTGGGGTGGTACGATCAATACTATCTCCCGACCGACCGGGTGACCACCGTGATCTATGTCACCATTTTCTGGCTCCTCTACTACGCCATCGATATCGTGGCACAGCGCCGGAGCGATGAGAAGAAAAATGGAACGGTGGGGGATCTGGTCGCGATCTTCAATATGATCGGCTACTACGCGGCGCTCTACATGCTGCTGGAGGATAGAAGGAACCCCTGGCTTGTGGGAGCCACGATCGCCCTGGGAGCCGCCTATATCCTGCCGATCTTCCTCCCCGCCTTCAAGTCAAGGGCCGGCTCCTTCTTCGCCGAGCGGAACCTGATTGCCGCGATGGTTCTCTTCGCGCTGGCCGTGCAACTGGCCCCGTTTGCCGTTGAGACGGAATATGTCCGGCTGCTGATCTGGGCGGCGCTCGGCGTTGTCTTCGTCTGG
>JBDSJW010000268.1:0-3214 GCA_039917235.1 Kapaibacterium sp. (SeqCode)
AGGAGCACCGCGCGGAGCGCCGTTACCGAGAGGAGCGCCGTGCATTTTCCCTTGACCTTGACGCGACGGACCACCGCTTGACGGACTCTCCCCTGATACGTCACCTGCGCCGCGATCACCACGGAGCCGTTGCATCCCCACTGCCGGGCGATCGGCGAGATTCTGATGCGCCGGCGGATCTCACCCGGAGCCACCGACGGGAAGACGACGATGGTGGAATCCGCCTCCTGTTCGATCTGATCGTTGTACTTGTCGATGGCGCCGTTCATCTTCTTCTGCGCGAACTTCCTGAGCCGCTCCAGCCGTATGTAAAGCTCCTTGGTCTCCGGCGTTGGATTTTTCCGGTTGATCAGGAGAAATCGCGGCCCGTCCAGGATTACGCCGAGCGTGGAGCAGCTATCCATCCCCTTTGGGTTTACCACCGATGCCGCGGTCTCAATCACGCCGCGGAGATCGGTCAGCAGCGGCCCGGCAATCGAAAACGATGCTCCGCGGTCCACCAGCGCATAGACGGCGCGGCCATCCTGAAGAATCAGGAGCGACTCCGTGGAATCGCTGCACGGGACGAACGTGGCATCCACAAGCACTTCATCGGGATCGAGGGAGTCGGCCGGGGACTGCGCGGCAAGCGTGCCGGAGGCGACGATGATGAGGAGGAGGAGAATCGCGGGGAGACGAATCATATCGCGGAGGATAATCATAAAGTGCGAGCCATCGAACACGGTGCTTGCCAACCCGCGTTGGGCAAGGGATTCAGGGGAACCGGGTCAGAGGAACATAGGGTCGTGAACAAGATAAGAAAGTGGGGCGCCTCCCCTGCATCCCCTCACTTTTTTGTCCCTATCTTGCCGCATGATCACGTTGAACTACACAAAGATGTCGGGCGCCGGCAACACCTTCATCGTCTTCGATGGGCGGGATCTTCCCGGCGATATCAGCCTGGATGCCCTTCCCCAGCTTGTCTGCGATGCCGCTTTGAGCCACGGCGGCGCCGATGGGATGATCGCCATCTATCCGTGGGATGGAGGGGATTTCGAGATGAAATATTATAACCGCGACGGCTCCACCGGGATGATGTGCGGTAACGGCGGCCGCTGCGCCGTCCGCTTCGCGGTGGATCATGGGTTTGTGCGCGATGCCTCCGCCATCACCTTCATCAACGCCGGAGAGCGTTACCGTGGCTCGCTTACGGAGCGGGGCGTCAGGATATCCTTCCCCGATCCCAGGCTCTTCAGGGGAACCTTTCCGCTCGATCTGTTCGGCGTTCCGCGCCCATGCAACTTCGCCGATGTCGGCACGCCGCACGCCGTGCTTTTCATGGATGAGATGGGGGAGATGCCGGGCGGGGTGTTCGATATCGATCTCTGGGGATCGGCGGTGCGGCTGCATCAGGAGTTTGCGCCGGAGGGGGCAAACGCGAATTTCGTGACGATGGCTTCCGATGGTTCCGGCATCCGGCTGCGGACGTTCGAGCGCGGCGTGGAGGCGGAGACCGGGGCGTGCGGCACCGGCGCGGTATCATCGGCCATTATCGCATCGCGGCTGCGCGGGCTTCTGCCGCCGGTCGCGGTCGTTACCACAAGCGGCGCCACACTCTATGTCGATTTTCAGGTGGAGGATGGGCACGTTACCGATGTCTCGCTGGAAGGGGGGGCGGAGGGAGTGGGGAAGGGAGAGGTGGTGCTCGATGAAGATCCGGCGGCATCGTTCCGACCTCGGGACGGATCGCCCTGAAACCCTGAACCGGCAATGCTTCCAGGGGGATGATCCCACGGAGACATCACCCCAGTCATCAACCGGTAAGCGATGTTGCGTCGTGCTTTACGGCAAGCTGACCGCAGGCGGCGTCGATATCCTCGCCGGAGCTTGAACGGACCATCACCATCACCCCGGCCTCACGGGCCTTCCTGATAAAGAGATCGAACTTCTCGCGCGGCGTGGAGCGGAGGTTTGCCGAGATGCCGGTCGGGTCGGTGAACTCGATCTCGTGAAACGGTATCACGTTTACCTTGCT
The DNA here is from genome assembly GCA_039917235.1 of Kapaibacterium sp. (SeqCode). Classification (GTDB taxonomy): domain Bacteria; phylum Bacteroidota; class Ignavibacteria; order OLB7; family OLB7; genus JAFDZV01. The sequence continues at coordinate 2,015 of JBDSJW010000268.1, forward strand.
CGGGACGCGCCGGGTGATCTTCGCCAGCCGCTTGATATCGGCGTCGGTATCGTTCCAGCCGTCGAACAGGATATACTCGTAGGTGACCGGCTGACGGGTTTTCCGGTAGTAATATTCCACCGCGTCCATCAGCTCTCCCAGATCGTACCGACGGTTGATCGGCATCAGCTCGCTCCGCATCCCGTTGGTCAATGCGTGGAGCGATACCGCCAGCTTCACCTTCTGCCCCTCATCGGCCATCTGCCTGATTGCCGAGGGGATGCCGGATGTGGAGATGGTGATATGCCGTGCCACCACCAGCTCATTGGCCGGCTCGGTGAAGATCGCCACCGATCTGAAGACCTGCTCGTAGTTGAGCATCGGCTCCCCCATCCCCATATAGACGATGTTGGTGATCTTCTCGCCGGCATACCGTTCCACCTGAAGGAACTGCTCCACGATCTCCCCGGCGGTCAGGTTCCGTTTCAGCCGCATCGACGCGGTCGCGCAGAATTTGCAGTCGAGCGGGCAGCCGACCTGCGTGGAGACGCAGATGGTCTGCCGTTTCGGCTCGTCCTGGTCGTCGCGTGCCTCGCTCGGTATCAGCACCGACTCGATGTTCAGGCCGTCGTGGGTGCGGAAAAGAAATTTGATGGTGCCATCCTCGCTCCGCTGCGCGTCGGCAAGGGCAAGGGTTCGGAGAATGGTCTGTTGTTCCAGCGCCGCGCGGAGCCCGCGACCGAGCGATGTCATCGCCTCGAAGCTCGGGGCGCGTCTGGCGTAGAGCCATTCGTTGATCTGCCGCGCGCGGAACGCCGGCTCCCCCATCTCGGCCATGATGGCACCCAGTTCATCGAGCGTCAGCCCGACCAGCGGGCGGCGATCTTCCGCGTCACCATGAAGCAGCGGGAGCGATATGTTTGATGATTCCGGCATGAGACGGGAAAGATACGAACTACGCTGGCGGTTGTTGTCGGTTCGCGTGTGAGTGTCTGTCTCCGCGGAACGCATTGCGCCGACAACACCGATCATCAGTACAACCCGTCGGGGCAGGTCGGAGACCTGCCCTAACTACCGCTGATGATGACCGTACGAATTATCGGATAGCTGTACATATGCTGATGATAGGGAAAATCGTATTGGCAGTGCAATGCGTTGGGGCAGGTCTGAGACCTGCCCCGACAGGACGACGACACAACGCGACAGTAGCAGTCACCGCGC
>JBDSJW010000269.1:0-11493 GCA_039917235.1 Kapaibacterium sp. (SeqCode)
CTCCCTAACTGCAACGGAACGCTGAAGATGGTATCGATGGCGTACAGCCCCATCGAACGCGTATAAATGAACGGGATCTGAAGGATAAAGAGGATGATGCTGAGCATCACCCCGGACTTGTGATACCCCCAGAGAAGCACGCCGGCAAGGATGGAGACGACAGCCGAGATTGCCGTGACGGAAACCATGGTATCGACAAGGAGCGGGTTCCAGCCTCTGAACAGCAGCCTGATAATATCCAGGCACCCCACGGCGATCTCCACCCCGGCGATGATCCGAATCACCCGCTCCCCCGAACGCCGGCTGATCGGAGTCCCGGCATATCTTGACGGAAGCGCTGTCGGTGGAAGTACGCCCGGCTCATGAGCCTCATCCCGGATCGGCCTCCGCCCTACCTGCGGCGAAAGCTCGTCGCGCAGGCGGTATCGCCGGGCAATCTCCGCCTCGATCTTCCCGTATCGTTCCGGAAACTCCGAGCGGTTGATGCGGCTTGCCACATCGAGAAGCTCGTCGAACGTATAGCTGGTGTAATCTGGCTCGATCATCCAATATTCCGTGGTGTAGGTCATTACAGGCGCCGGAAGATCTCCCGCGAGCGAACGTTCCGTACAGCCATCAGTTCCAATGCGGCACAACCGCCGGAAGTTACCGGTCGGCGGCGCCCGGCATCAACGGACCACCGTGAGCCGCGTAAACGTGGCGCTGCCAAACGCCCCCGCGCTACAGAGATAGGTTCCGGCGGGGAGACGGTGGCCGTGCGCTGTCCCATCCCAGTAAAACCGATGCGTTCCGGCGGCGAGATCGCCATCGTTCAACTCGGATACCACGCGGCCGGTGATATCGTAGACGCGAAGCGTGGCGTGGCCGGAACGTGGCATGGTCAGGGAGATGGTTGTGCCATCGGCAACGATGTTCGGCTCGGCCGTAAGCTGAAGCCCGAGCGGAGCCGCCGCGGTCTCCACGCCGGCCGGGAACTCATCGATCGTAAAGTCCCAGAGGCCACGCCCGTAGGTGCCGAACCGCGCGGTCTTCAGTTCCGGCACGTAATCGACGCACCAGTAGGTCTGCGCCGGCGCGTCAAGGCCGGCGGCGGAATACCAGCGACCTCGTGAAGCGATATAGACATAGGGGCCGGCATCGGTGGCGGCAAAGAGAAACCGGTCATCGGGGGTTCCGGCCAGCTCAAAAACGAGCGTCCGCGGCAGCCCCACGTTCATCGTGTCGAATGTGACACCGTCATCGTTTGTGACGTAGACGGCGGGGTTGGAGTAGCCGCTGCCGGCGATGTAGACGCGCCCCTTCTTCACCGGCGACGGGAGGATGCAGGCGCCGTAGAAATAGTGCGATCCCGGAACGTTGAAGGAATCGGTCCGCTGCCAGACGCCATCAACGCCGCCGCTGGTATGGTGGAAGCCGCCGTCGCTGGTCATGACGTAGCGGTGGTTCGGGTCGATCGGGGAGATGCCGAGCGATGTGATATTGACGCTCGGCGCGCCGCCGGAGAAATCGTGCGGCAACCGCTTTGCGTCGATGGAATCATTTCCCGCGATCAGGCGATAGATATACGCGCCGCTGTCGCTGCTTCCGCCCGCCAGATAGGCCACGTTCGGGCTTTTGGTATCGGCAAGGATCGGCGGCATCCAGAGCTGCCCCTTGCAGGTGAACGACCAGAACTTGGCGCGCGTGCTGATGGTCAGCGAATCGTAGTACATCGCAAATCCGGGGTAGACCGTCCAGATGCTCTGGCCGCCGTTGCCGCTGGTGATATGACCGTAATCGCCGCTGATCGTCTGCTCGAAATTGAACCGACCGGCGCCAAGGCTCAGCGAGCGCTGGAAGCCCTGATCCTGGCTCCCCACATAGATAAAGTTGGTATCGGCCCGGCAGGTGTAAGTGCTGTAGTACTGGCTGACGCCAAGCCCCTCAAGCGAGATGTTGTTTACCGACATGGCGATATCATCAGATCGGTAGATGCCGCCATCGTTGGAGATCAGCATCAGCTCGCCGCCGCCCGGCTTTGGGAAGACCGTCACCGCCTGGATATCGGCATGGAGCTTCGTCCCCGGATCGCCATAATATTCCCCCCAGCCGTTGACCGATTCCCATGTGGCCCCACCGTCGCTGCTCCGCTTTGCCTCCACCCCGCCGGTGATCATCACATTCGGATCGGTGAGGGAAAGGGCGAACGCGTTCCTGTTGGGGGTTACATCCACGGAGCCACGCCTGACCCAGCTTTTTCCGCCATCGCCGGAGGCGAAGATCTCCGAGGCGTTGTGCCGGATCACGTCAAGGATCAGCGTGCGGGAATCGCGTCCCAGCAGAATGTAGCTGTCGATGCCGTCGTTCCCGCCGGGAATGGCGAGCTTCGGGGCGATTGTGACGATGGAATCACTCGGCATGACCCGCGCCAGCGTGTCGCCGTAGAGGAGGTAGATGGGGCAGTCCGGGGTGATGCCGCCCCAGAGATCGGCGCGGTTGTCATCGAACCGGGCGATGTTCTTGAAGCTGCGACCCAGATCGGTTGACCGATAGAGGGTGGAGACCGATTTCCACTGCTTGTAATCCCACTCGATGCCGAGCGCGTAGATGGTATGGCCGGGATCGCTGGCGACCACGCCGCGGGTAAACCAGCCCCACTGGGCTATCGTCGCCAGGCTGTCGGAGCGGCTCCAAGTGGCGCCTTCGTTATCGGAATAGTAGATGGCGGAGCTTCCGGTGACAACCAGAATGCGACGGAGGGAATCGTTCTTCAGGAGCTTCACCATGCGGGTGTTGGGGAAGTTCATGGCGTTGTTAAGGCATGTCCAGTTCTTCCCATCCAGCGTTCCGCGCCAGATATTCCCCCCCGCGGAGGCGGCGTAGATCAGGCCCCGCTCGAAATCGACATCGGCCGTCGCCATGCTCCCCGCCAGGTTGTTGCTCCCCCGCTCCACCCAGTGGCCGCGAAGGATGCCCCCCACCGTATCGCTCCCAAGCAGCTCGGGGCGCAGGCTCCCTGATTTATACTTCTCCTCCCGCATCCGCGCAAGCTCCGCCTGGCGGGCCATCCGCACCTCCCGGTTGATCACTTCCCAGTTCAACCCCGGCTCGGCTCGGTGCATGGAGCGTATCCATTCCTCCCGCCCCTCCCTGAACTCATCGTCATCCTCCCTGTTAAGCCGCTCATCGTGAAGGGTTTTCACCTCCTGGCGATGGGTGCTCTGGGCATGGAGCGCGTGAATAGGAACGAAGGTTATGGCGATGAGAAAAAGCAGAGATCCGAAGCGCGAGAGTGAGGAGGAATAAAAGCGGATCATAATCATCAGGAGAATATCAGAAGGAAGATTCCGGCGACCGAGTATCACGTAACATCATCGGGATCGATTGAAGGATACGGCGGAGCCGGGTATCGCAGCCGTACCTTGTCCGGGCAGCGGCCCATTCCGACGGGCGCGATCGGCAACGGAGATATCCCTGTCAGGCTGTTGAATTACTTCCGATGCGCAGACTGTTCAAGGACGATCAGCCGCACGACGGCCGAATCTGAACGATTGAGGCGTCCTCCCGGACGTCGCGGTGAGCGGATGGCGAAGGCCAACGCAGCAGATGACCTCCTTCAACAGTCTGCTACAGCTTCAGCCCGATCCGACCCGAATAATCGATGCGATTGAGGAGGAGGGGAAGATTGTGCTGCGCGATATATTCGTCGGTTGCCTGACGCGATCCAAGCCAGTGACCGTAATCATCAAGCACCAGTGCCCCTCCCCGGCTGATCCTGGGATAGAGATGCTGAAGCTCGTGCCGGGTGGACTCATACCAGTCGGTATCCAGTCGCAGAATCGCAATCGTCTCCGGCGCCACCTCCGGGATGGTATCTTCCACCTTCCCCTTCACAAAATGGAGGCGCTCCGCCGGGTAGCCGGTGGAAAGGAGCGTCTCCCGCACCTCCTCGATGGAGGCATTGCACCAGTCCGAGGAATCATCCCCGATCTTTGTCCCCTCGAACATCTCGGCGGCCTTCTTCCCCTGATGGGAAACGTCGATGGCGCCCGGCGCGGTCATCCCCTCGAACGTATCGTAGAGATAGAGATCGCGATCGGAAACGCCCAGCTTTACAAGAGCCATCGCCACCGCCATCATTGATCCCCCTTTCCAGACGCCACATTCCACAATGGCGCCGGGGATATTATTTACCACCACATAACGGACGGCCTGCACAAGCGCATACACCCGCTCGGCGCCGGTCATTGTGTATGGCTGCACGGCGGCGACGATCGTGGCATCCTCCTCGGAGAAATCGACGGGAAGCCCCTTCCTGCGCTGATCAAAACGTACGATATCCAGCCCATAGGATTGGAGGAGAGGCCGGACAAATCGCGCGATCGATTTTTTCATTGATGATATCGGTAATCCAGAACAAGAGCCGGTACGAGGTAGTTCCTTCCTCGAGTCACGGCAGACCAGCCGGAATATAAGAGCTTCCCAAGGAATGCCCCGTAACGGTCCGATATCCGGCCGGCACGGGAACGGGGTTCTATCCGCGCCTGATGCGCTTCCCCATATGGACAGAGATGGCGGAACCATCGGCAAGGAAGGCGGAACTGGGAGGGCCGGAGAGCGCTTCGCGGAATTTGGCGCCGTAGATCGCGGGGATATCGCACTCAAGGGCGGACTGCGAGACCTGCCAGATATTCCAGGAGGGGTGCATCACCCTGTACTCCACCGTTCCACCATCCCGCTGCGCCGAATAGCCCCAGTAGTGTTCGGTGATAAACTCCTCCTCCGATCCCGGTTCCGCCGGCCGCGCCTCCCCCGTGCTCTTTACAGCGAGCCGGTTCCATATGCCCCGGAAGCGCCAGGAGTATTCCGCCCCCCCCTCCCGGATCAATGTTCCATTTTCGATATCGATCCGGTGACGCATCGGCATCGAGACATACTGCTCGTTGTAGATGAGGCGCGCCAGCCGGGCAATCGCAAATCTTGGGACGATCTCCTTGATAAAGACCACGCCGCGCCGCCATCCCTCCTCCCCTTTCCGCCGGACATAGAACCGGAGGTTGACCTCGTCGAAATTGATGTGGCCGGGAATGGGAATCCCCAGCACGCGCGTGCGGACAAAACGGAACCCGACCATGCTGGCGAATGTCCGCCCGTTCCATGAATCAAGCTCGCAACCATACGGCACATGGGGCTGGAGAAGCGCCGGATCGATCTCATAATTGAGCATCGCCAGATATCTCCACTCGGCGGAGAGAAATCGCGGTTCGGAAGGGTTATCGATGTTCATCGTTCGAAGTATGAACCATGGCGGGAGGACGCGCGATGCGACGGCGGGATGGAGGCATCAGCGCTTTGACAAACCGCGCACCACCCTGATAATGCCGAAGATAAAGAGGCCGAACGTGATCATATATTTCCCGCCGCCGGGGCTGGAGCTGGCCATGCTGTAGCTCCCCACGGTTACCACCAGCCCCGCCACTATCATCGCCAGCCCTATCCACACATCAGCCGACATCTTCCGGCGCACGGGAGATTCATCTTCATCCTGATAAAGCGCTCTGCTCTCATCCGGGTTGTACGGCGGCTCCTGCATTGGCGATGCTCCTGAAAAATGTGATCGAATGAACCCATCGTCCCACGGCTGACAGCCTTCGTCGTCCGATAACAATGTGAACGTCCACGCGGACGGAGGAGAGGAAGGATAAGGGACGCACCTGAATGAAAATGGCCTTGCGCCGGAACGGACGATCGTGGAAAAATCGCGGCAAGTATACCACCGATCGCCGATACGGACAAGCCAGACCGGTAACGATATGGCGGCGATCACCGCATCCAGAGAGGAGATCGCGACGTGGCGGCATGCTCCCCGGCAAGCGTTCGCGCCAAGCGCGAGGGGGCGTCGCATACATCAGAAAAAACGGCGCGCTCTTTGCCTGTTCCTTTTTCGCAGGCCATCAGGGTGATGTCAGGCATTCAATATTCGGGAGATAGTATCATGCGTGATCTTTTTCGCACACTGATCGCCGGCTGGGGAGCAAAGAAGGCGGGCCTTGGCTGCTTCGGCACGATCGTCGTGTTTATTCTGATCTACTGGCTCCTCGGCAAGATGTTCTAACATGTGATACCGGGCGGGCCACAGGTCCGCCGATCACCCCCATGCAGCGCAGCCGACGCGATATTCAGATTGCCGGCGTGATCCCCATTCCCCTCGGGAAAGCAACGCGATGGGAATAATGGCATGGAGCGCCGAGCCATCCGCGGAAGCCCGTTTGTGATATCCCCTCAAGCCCCTGAAACCGCCTGACACATCCGCATCAAGTAACTTTCTCGGCGCCCGCCGTGTATGTTGTGCAGAGTGCGTCAATGGCCGGCATTTCCGCATGATTTATACAGCCAGCCGCCCTGCAACCCTTCGCACGCAAGGCTTTCCGCTTATCCCCCTCTTCACTGAAATCGCAATCATCAGGAGCCGCTATGATGATCCTGATAGGGCTGGCACTGGCTCTTCTGGCCGCCCTTATACCAATCCTGCTGGCATCACGCGCCACCGGCTCGGTGGTCGGACGCGTAACCGGAGCGCTCGGAGAGACGGTGCTTGGAGCCACGGTGATGATCTCCGGCAACAACGCCCATCACAGCTCGCGAGCACGGGGGACCGGGTCGTACTATATCGGTGATCTCCCCCCCGGCATCTATGAACTGCTGGTGACGGCGCGAGGATATCAGGATCTGCACTGCACCAGTGTCAGAGTGCTGGACGGCCAGGAAACGCATGTGGATGTGATGCTGATTGCCGCGCGGGGGGATATCCCGGTCGATCTGCCGACCGGAGGAGCATGGTGAGCGGAGCAGTACTGTGAACAACATCGGCGTTCAAGCCATGAGCGGATCTTCCTTCGGATCACGACGCAATACGGCCCCCGGAACATTTCAGGACGATGGACGAATATCCCTGCCACCACCTACGAAGGGAGTCCACGTGAGACCGGAGGCCCGCTACCGGCGGGCCTCCGGAAATATATCTCCTGGAAATGGACGCCTGGGAATTGGCAATGCAGGGGGGGCAATGGTCGGAACCAATTAGTGATATATCGTTCGAAGGCGAAACGGACCCATTCGCGGGCCTAAACAATGCAACCGGAGCGACCAGTTCTGGCACGAATTTTCCGCCGTAAGAACCGTAACAGGCCCGAAGATCGATAGGCACGACCACTCCCCGGCCGCAGCAGTTGTTCTCCCCCGGTTTGCCGTTGCGCCCCTGGCGTTCGATTCGCCGGGGGCGCGCGTTTTATGCCCCGTTGGAATATTCAGCGGATGGAGTGGATCACCAGGTTAGCGGCTTATTCCAGACGGACAAGGTTCTCCCGGAACATTCGCAATCCATCGGAGAGCACGCCCCGCAGCAGCGACAGTTCATCATCCACCCACTCCGGCACGTAGATCTCGCCGGGAGGAGAAACGCTCGGCAGATTATTGCCGAAGAAGAGTTTGTCGTACACCACGGCGGTCCGGTCAACATCGTTATCAAAATCCCCACCAACCGAACATGAGATATCGGTGAAGAGATTCCATGCGTCCAGAAAATCCTCGCATGAAACCGACTCTCCCTCGCCGTGCATCAGCCAGCGCTCTATCCGGTCGAAATCATAATGCGCCGGCTCGGCAATATTGGCGATACGAAATTGATGGCTGTCAGCATAGCGGGCGGCGATATCCGGCCCTGAATATTCAATGATATTCCGTTCGGCATCGGTCACAATTCCGTCGATGTCATCGGCATACCATATAAGGTAGCTGTCACGGTTGTCAAGGCGATAATGGCAGAGATAATATGTGCGCTCCATATGGCATTTCGAGGGGAATGGAATTGATCTCCCGGCCCGATTTCGTCATGTCGGACGGGAGAAGATTACGTTGAAACCGATCGTGCCATATGGGGAGCGGAAACGATCGGCATGTCTTCGGAATTTCCCGGCGCAATGAGCCAGCCTCATTCATCGGGAACATTCAAGATATACCAATAAAGCCTCCGTGGGAGTTGACGAGCCGATCCAAAGCTCGCCTGTTCACGAAGGAATTCAAATGTACAATTGTAGCGAATAATTTTATCAACTTTTTCTTTGTCAGCGGAAAAAAAATATCGCTCCGTGAGCACCACGGCCCGTCCCGGTTCATCATTTGATCACCACGGCGACCAAATATTCAACGATAGATTGCAAAAAATCCGCGTGGATACGGCCCCGGAACGCGCCATCATCTACAATCGGATAAAAACGGCCCCGACGGATGATACGAACCGGTGTTGCGGCGGGGCATCGGGGAAGCTGGAAAAGCCCGCCGACATATGCCATGATAAATTCAATGCCGATGCGATGGTGATCGTGCTGAATGATATCGCGGGATCCGAGCCCCCAAGCACTATCGGCTGATTATTCCGGGAGCGTCAGATGCCGCGCCGCGGCATCCCACCTGTAGACGGAGCCGGCGCGGAGATGGGCTCCCCCCAGCCACCGATCGATGCCGTTCAACGCTATCCAGTCCGCGACCCCGGCCAGCACTTCGGCGGCGACCGGAGTTGGCGCAACCGCGCGGGAGAATGCTTCCCCCGAACGCTCGCCAACCGTCAGCAGCGGTCGCGGCCCGCCCGCCAGCCCCTCGATATATCGCCAGAGCATGGTATCTCCCATGAAGACCCGCTCCTCCATCCTCTGCGTGGCCGCAAACACCCGACCGAACGTTCCGGCGCCGGAGTTCACGGCCTCAAGGATCTGCCACTCGGTCCTGCAAAGCCCGTTTGCCACCGAGGGGAACTGCTCAAGGTGCCGGATAAGCGCCCCGGCGAGAAAGGGGAGCGCCCCCGTATCCTCCCCGATCAGCCGCTCGATATCCGTGGGATCGGCCGAGGTAAACGCCTCCCAGCCGCGACGCGCCAGATCAAGCATCCCCCCCGTTACCGGGATCTCCCGGTCGGCAAGGGACGCGAGCTGATCGGGGGAAAGCTCCCCGAGATAATGATCGGTGCAGATCAGGCGAAGATCGGCGCCGCTTGGATCATGGTCGGCAAACCACGCCAGCAGTTGCAGAAGCTGCGTCTGATCGTAGAGATCATGCTCGAACCAGAGCACCGTCCGCTCATGCTTCCGGAAATCACGTAGCGCCCCGTCACGCTCGCGGAACATCGACCGGACCTCGTTGAAATCGCCCCAGCCGCAGTCGGCGATAAACCTCGCCCGCACATCTGACAGCTCCTCCAGCGTCAGCCCGGCGGGGACCGGGCCTTCGTGGAGAAGATCGCGCCAGGGGAGATAGTCCCCCCTGATGCCGGCGGCCCGTATCACATGAACCGCGCTGTCGCCATTGGTAATGTTCAGCATACGAACCTCCACCGGAGTTTTGCTTCGTCAGCATGAAGTGGCCGGAACAGGGGCGGGAGGATCGTGGAGATCATCGCTCCATCATCACCAGATAATCCTTCCCATCCCATTTATCCAGCGCGGTCCAGTAGAATGTGAAGCGGACCGGCGCGCGCTGTTCCGTGGGAACCACGATATCGACATACTCGATCCCAAGCGATGTGGAGGTGGAGGGAGTATCGGTGGCGGAGGCCCATTCGCTGGCCGACCAGTGGAGCCGGAACGGGCTGGTGGAGAGAACGCGGAGCGTGGAGCCGGGGATGACCGAACGGGGCTGCCGGTTCACCTTCCAGATCTCGATCTGCGTGGTTGGGCGATTCCCGATATACCGCTCCGCAACCGCCGGGATCAGATCGAAGACCACGCCATCACGAATCGAACGGAGGAGTTTTACATACTCCGCGTGTGCCCACATCAACGGCATCGCGGAGCCGGTGGAATAGCCGAACCGGAGAAAATGCTCGGGGCGATCGGGCTCATCCCAGATCTGCTCCGGCAGCAATCCGTGGGAGTTGGCGAAGGCCTCCTGCGTCCTGACGAAATCGGCGACATCGCGTCCGGCCGCGAACTCGTAGTGCGCCCGCTCCCCCGCCAGCAGCGGCCAGGGGCGTCCCTTGCCGTATGTCAGGAACGGGCCGCCGTCCTCGCGCTGCCCGTAGCCGTCGTTGTTGTAGCGGCGCCAGCATGGGCCGAACGGGGTTTCCACCTTCAGCATCGCGTCAACAACGCGGAGGGAATCCTCGATAAGCGGATCACCCGGCGCGCGGATGCCGAACCGGACAAGCTGAAGAAATCCGGCATCGATGATATCCTTGGCCGGAAAATCGACCTGGCGACCGGGGGGACGGTTCCGCATCGAGAGGATGCCGCAGTTCGGGTCCTCCTCGGCGTGCGGATCGGAGAGATCGATGGGATGGATTCTGATATAGTGCCTGGGGACATCCGCCAGAAGCGTTCCCCGCGTGGTGACGGTCCAGCGTTCCACATGCTGTTCCAGAAAGTCCGCGTACTCCTGAACAAACCGGGCCGTTGCCTCATCCATATGTTCCCGCACGAACATCGACGCGCATGTCAGGCCGGCGATATGGGCCGCCAGCGTGGAGGGGGAGTAGCCGCTGTTCTCCTCCCAGCGCTCCTGCTGCGTGGCCGGCCCCTCCACGATCAGATAGCGCGCGGCGCGCAGGATCATCCCCTTTGGATCAAATCCCCGGAGAGCCCCCGCCAGATGAAGTTTCCACGTCAGGAGGATCGGAAAGGCGGTCTCGTCAAGCTGCACGCCATGCCAGTACGGTTCGCCGTTGATCCAGAAGTTCTGATAGAACCCTCCCGATTCGTTCTGGGCGCAGGCCAGGTAGATCAAGGCGCGCAGCGGCGTCTCGGCATGTCCAAGCGCAAGCAGGGCCGTGGCGCTGTTGTAGAGATCGCGCGTCCAGACGAGGTGATATCCCCCAAGATCCTCATCCCCTTTCGCCTCCCCCCACGGTATGCTCAGCGAGGCAATCAGCGCCCCCTGAAAGCTCTTGTCCTCATGCGCCAGAAGCAGGCTGTGGCTGGCGCGATAGAGCTTTCCATCATCGTGCGCGCCATCGCCAAGCGGCAGATTCCATTTTTCGATCCGCTGCCACTGCTCGATAAACCTGATCTTCTGCTGATCGAACGGAACGTCGAGCGATTGAAACAGGCCGGTGGCGGCATTGTGCAGGGAATCGCCGAAGCTGAGGGAAAGGACGAACTCGCGTCCGCCGGAGAGATCGATCTGGCCGGTAAGGGCGATATTTCCATCCGGTGCCGAATCGAACTCCCAGTCCATCTCGAAATTATCGAACAGATCGGTCCAGCCATCGCTGGTCCCCACGTAGCCGCAGGAGAGCCGGCTGAATGGGAGGGTGGCCCCCATCGCCAGCCAGGTGCCATCCTTGGTGGCCGTCAATATCTTCCGTCCGGCAACGGTCACCACGCGACCGCTGTTTCCCCAGCCGCCGATCTCCATGTGCGGGGCAAGGAGGGCATAGAGTTTTAATCGAGGGAGAAGATCCTCATCCCCCTCCAGCCGCGTACGGATCAGCAGGCAGTCCTGATGCGGGTCGCCGATCACCTCCTT
>JBDSJW010000270.1:0-10337 GCA_039917235.1 Kapaibacterium sp. (SeqCode)
AGGATCTCTATATCCGATGGCATCGGATGCGCGGATTTGAGGCGTGCTGGATACCCGGCACCGACCACGCGGGCATCGCCACGCAGACCAAGGTGGTGAACGCGCTGGCGGATGAGGGAATTCATCATCGCGATCTTGGCCGCGAGAAGTTCGTGGAACGGGTGTGGGAGTGGCGGGAGAAATACGGCGGCATCATCTTCAGCCAGCTTCGCGCGCTCGGCGTCTCGGTGGACTGGCGCCGCGAACGCTTTACGCTCGATGAAGAGCTGAACCAGGCCGTGACCGAGGTCTTCGTCCGCCTGTACGATAAGGGGCTGATCTACAAGGGGAAGAAAATCGTCAACTGGTCCCCCAAGGCGCAGTCCACCCTGAGCGATGAGGAGGTAAAGCACAAGGATGTCACCGACCGGATGTACACGCTCCGCTATCATCTCACCGATGGCAGCGGCACCATCCTGGTCTCCACCGCCCGGCCGGAGACGATCTACGGCGATGTGGCCGTGGCGGTGAACCCCGCCGATGAACGCTACACCGCGATGCTCGGCAAAACCGTCACGGTGCCGGTCGCCGGTCAGCAGGTAACGCTGATCGCCGACGAGCATGCCGATCCGGCGTTCGGCACCGGCGCGGTCAAGATCACCCCGGCGCACGACCCGAACGATTACGAGGTGGGCCTCCGCCATGACCTCCCGATGCCGAACACCATCAACCCCGACGGCACGATGAATGAGCTGGCCGGCCCGCTTGCCGGGATGGACCGGTTCGATGCGCGCCGCGCCGCCGTGAAGATGCTGGAGGAGGCAGGGCTGATCGAGAAGAGCGAGGAGTACGTCCACTCCGTCGGCTTCTCCGAACGGGGCGGCGAGCAGATCGAGCCCTATCTCTCCGATCAATGGTTCGTGGCGATGAAGCCGCTTGCGGAGCCGGCGCTGAAGGCAGTGATCGATGGCGATATCAAGATCTACCCGGAGCACTGGACCAAGACCTACGAACACTGGATGACCAACATCCGCGACTGGCCGATCTCCCGCCAGCTCTGGTGGGGACATCGCATCCCGGTCTATTATCTGGACGGTCGCCATACCGCCGCGCGGTCCGAGGAGGAGGCGTGCGCCAGGCTCGGCGTGCCGGCCGGAACTCCCCTGCAACGCGATGAGGATGTGCTGGATACCTGGTTCTCCTCCTGGCTCTGGCCCTTCTCCGTCCACGGCTGGGGAAGCGACAAGAAGAACGATCGTGATCTCGGGTATTTCTATCCTACCGATCTGCTGGTGACCGGCCCCGATATCATCTTCTTCTGGGTGGCCCGGATGATCATGGCAGGCTTCGAATTCATGCGCGATGAGCCGATGGCCGATGGCGCGCCACGCACCTCGGTTGCCGATCTGATCCCCTTCAAAACCGTCTACTTCACGTCGCTGATCCGCGACAAGGAAGGGCGGAAGATGTCGAAACAGCTCGGCAATTCCCCCGATCCGCTCGACGTGATCCGCGATTACGGCGCCGATGCCCTCCGCTTTACCATCCTCTATCTGGCCCCCAGCGGCCAGGATGTCCGCTTCTCGGCGGAGATGTGCGAGCTTGGGCGGAACTTCGCCAACAAAATCTGGAACGCCGGACGGTTCCTCCTGATGAAACGGGATGAGGCGGGCGCCGATCCGGTGGCCTACCCGCGGCGGCTGGATGAGCTTGAGCCGATATCAACATCGGATCGATGGATCCTCTCGCGCTTCCATTCCGTCCTCGGCAATGTGGAGTCGGCCCTGAGCGCCTACCGTATCAACGAATACACAAAGCTCCTCTACGATTTTGTCTGGAGCGATTTCTGTGACTGGTACGTGGAACTGCTGAAAACCGAGCTGGCAAACAGCGATGACGCGGGCCGCTCAACGGGGATGATGAACTTCGCCATCGGCCTGTTCGATCAGGTGCTCAGGATGCTCCATCCGATCATCCCGTTTGTGACAGAGGAATTGTGGCAGAATCTGGCGGGACGGACATCGGGGGATTCGATATCGATCGCGGCGTTTCCGGTCGCCGATCCGTCGCTGGTGTCGGCGGAGATTGAGCGGGAGTTTGAGCTGCTCCGTGGCTGCTCCGAGGCCATCCGCAGAATGCGGAACGAGGCGAATGTGGCCCCCTCCAAGCTGGTCGATGTGACGATCAAGGCGGCCGATCCGGTCGGCTTCGCCATGCTCCGCCGTGGTTGCGAGCTGATGCGCCGGATGGCGAGGATCGATGCCCTCATCATCGCCGACGACGCCGAGAAGCCGAAGCTCTCGGTCACGGAGGTGGTCCGCGGGAACGATATCCACGTCCATCTGGAAGGGCTGATCGATCTTGAGAAGGAGCGGGCGAAGACCGAGAAGGAGATAGCGCGACTGGAGGGACAGGCCCGCGCCACCGAGGGAAAACTCTCCAACGAGCGGTTTACCGCCAACGCCCCGGCGGAGGTGGTGGAGACCGAGCGGGAGAAGCTCCGCAACTATCAGGATACGCTGGTCAGGCTTCGGCAGACGCTGGAGCAGTACGCGGTGATGTGATCCCCGGCAGACTGTTGAAGGGCGTCCCCCGACATTCACCGTCGCTCACTGAGGCGTCCTTCCGGACGCCTCATTCGCTCAGGTTCGGCCGCCGTGCGGCTGATCGCCCTTGAACAGTCTGGGTACTTCCACCGATCCCCGGAAGGCAGTGGTGATGTTATCTTACAACCACGAAGGGACGTTCAATCGAACGTCCCTTCGTTGCGTTCATGCCCCGCCGCGATCACTTGATCGGGATCAGGATATCCATTTCTGAATCCTCGGCGGTCGGGTTGAACCGCTCATCGTACAGCTCCAGATCAGGCCCTTCCGACATCTCGTATGGGGCGTTCGGTCGCCACGAGCCGTAGATATAGTTCATCGTCTCCCCCAGCCGCAGCAGCGGGCCCTTGTGGGTGAAGACCGCGTACTTTTGCTCCGGGATGGCACGGGCGGTCATCCCCTCCGGGATCGCCTCCAGCGATTCCACCGCCATGCAGGCCATGTAGTAGAACTCGTCCTCGTGCGTCCGCTGCATCTCCGGGCTCAGGGCATCGCACAGGCCGTAGCATGTCTGGCCCACCGGGTTGTCAATCTCGTCGATGCGGCTGTTGAACTGATCCCAGAGCATCGGCAGCACCTGCATGCTGTTGGCATCGGGGGAAAGGATCGATATAAACTGCTTTCCCAGCCCCACCAGGTTCATCTCCCCCAGAACTTTGATCGTCGGTTCCATTGTGATTCCTCCAAAACGTTGTAGTAGATATTCCTCGGTAATACGCGGCCTTCCGATACAGCGAGCTGATTCTATCCCGTTCCGCCTGCACTCCCCCGGCGTTTTCCCGAACCGCGCCCTGAACGCCCGCGTGAACGCCTCCTGCGATTCAAACCCATGCTCCCAGGCGATATCGCCGATCTTCCTCCCCGTTGCCGCCAGCTCCCTCGCGGCCAGCGTCAGACGCCGTCCCCGGACATATCCCCTCACCGACTCACCCACCAGCGCCCCGAATATCCGCTGGAAATGCCAGACGGAAAACGAGGCCTCCCGGGCTATCGATTCCAGGGGAAGATCGCCGAGAATATTCTCCTCGATAAAATCAAGAGCGCGCTGTATCCGTTCGATATGATTCATGATTCCGTGTTGATTACCGGATGGCGAAACTACAACCGGAGAGGCCCCAACTCTTTGACCGTTTGTGCGATCTCCCCTTCGCTCATTCTTTTTTTCCGTCTCCCCCCTCCGTTGCTTGAACTTGGCGATATTAAGCGCTACAATTGCGCCTTCATGATGGAGAGATCGCGACCGATTTCAACCGAAACGGACCGGCTCAACCTTCCCCGCTCACGCGCATCGAACGAACAATGACCGGACAAACAGAACCCTTATCAGTGCCGAACAGAACCATGAGCCCATTCGCCTTCCAACTGTTCGCCCTTACGCTCCTCCTCCTTTCGGGCGGGCACGCGGCCGGGCAGCAGGATACATCGATAGTCCGCATCGACACGCTCAAACCGAATGTGGGGAGCGCGTTCACCGTCGAGAAGATCGATGGCCGCGTCGATCCCCGCTTCCGCCGGCTGATCAAGCGCCTGGCTGATGACGGCTGGCCGGAACAGTGGGTGGTGGCGCGCTTCACCGATAAGCGGACCGTCTATATCCCGAAGATGGCCGTGGTAAAGCCGCGAAAGGAAGGGGCGTCCATCACCTCCGATCAC
The DNA here is from genome assembly GCA_039917235.1 of Kapaibacterium sp. (SeqCode). Classification (GTDB taxonomy): domain Bacteria; phylum Bacteroidota; class Ignavibacteria; order OLB7; family OLB7; genus JAFDZV01. The sequence goes on from JBDSJW010000270.1 coordinate 4,239, forward strand.
TCCGCCTATGCCTGGGTGAACACGGAGGAATCGGCGCTGGCATGCAAGACGTTTATCGCGAAGTATGAGCCGATCATGGCCGAGGCGGAGAAACGCTACGGGGTCGATAAGGAGACGATTGCCGCGCTGATGCGCTGCGAAACCCGTCACGGCACCGTCACCGGCGATTATCACGTCTTCAGCGTCTACGCGTCGATGGCGCTGATGGGGGAGCCGAGCGTGGTGGATACGATGGTCAGCCGCGCAAAGCAGCAGCTTACGGTGGAGAAGGCGAGCGCGAAGTGGATAGCGTCGGAGGCGGAGCGCATCCGCAACCGCGCGGACAACCGCTCAAGCTGGGCCTACAAGGAGCTGGTGAACATGCTGAAGATCGACCGAAGCGGCTCCGCCGACGCGCTCTCGATCTACGGCTCATGGGCCGGCGCGTTCGGCTGGTCGCAGTTCCTCCCCTCCTCCTACCTCCGCAGCGCCGTCGATGGCAACGGCGATCACAAGATCGATCTGTTCAACCCGGCCGATGCCATCCACTCGGTTGCGAACTATCTGAGCAAGGCCGGATTCAAGATCGACAACGCGGCAAGCCAGGCAAAGGCGATCAGGAGCTACAACAACTCCGGCCCGTACGTGGAATCGATCATGGCGCTGGCCGCCCGCGTCCGAAAGCATGACTGAGCATGACATCCGGCGGAGGGGGAGATGACGGCGGCCGGTCTGCTTGCGGGCATCCCCACGATCACGCTTGAGAGCATATCGCTCAGCCCCATCACGCTGGCCGAGGTGCTTCGGGTGATTGAGACGATTGACCGGGATGAGACGGCATCGGTCATCTTCCGGGAGACGTATTTCGGCGGCGGCGTATCGCAGAGCATCACCGGCGTCATCGAGGAGTATGAGCGCCACCGCCCTCCGCCGTGGGGCGTCTACAATCGCTCCGACGGGCGTATGATCGGCATCTGCTCCATCCTCGAATGGAATATCCGCCACTCATCCGTGGAGATCCTCCCCCTTCTTTTCCCCCGCCACAGAACCGCGGCCGCCGGCGAGGAGATCGTGCGCGGCATCACCGATTTTGCCTTCCGCCGCGTCGATGCCAATCGCGTCTGGCTTCCGTCCGATCCCGCCGATGCCTTTATATCCGCCGCCGCCGCCGCCGCGGGTCTCCTCCCGGAGGCACGTCTCGAAGAATATCTCAGAATCGGCGACGGCTATCACGATATCACTATCTTTACCATGACGCGGGATGAGTGGACGGCATCCAATACGGGATGATCGGCCGGCCCGGCGCGGATGGTGGTTTTTAGAACGTTGAGGAATACACGGATGAGGATCGAGCATGTCTTTGGCGATCTCCCCTCCATCCCCACTGAACGCCTGCTCCTCAGAAAGCTCAGGCTGGAGGATGCCGCCGATGTTTTCGATTATGCCAGCGACCCCGAGGTCTCCCGGTATGTGGTGTGGGATGCGCACAACTCCATCGAGGACTCGCGCAATTTTCTGGCGGCCACGATCGAGCAGTACCGGAACGGCCACGTTTCAAGCTGGGGAATCGAACTGCGGTCCACTGGGCGGGTGATAGGGACAATCGGCTTCGTCTACTGGAATATCGATCATGCCCGCACGGAGATCGGCTATGCGATGCACCGGCGGGAATGGGGAAAGGGGCTGATGACCGAGGCGGTCCGCGGCGTTATCGATTTTGGATTTGCGACGATGGAGCTGAACAGGATCGAGGCGCGCTGCGAGGCCGCCAACACCGGCTCCTGGCGCGTGATGGAAAAGACGGGGATGACGTTCGAAGGTCTCCTCCGCCAGCAGATGTATGTAAAGGGATCGTACCGCGATCTGAAAATGTACGCGATCCTCCGGCGGAACTGGCTGGAAACCCGCCGCGATTGATGGCGTGACGGATGAGATTGTTCAACGGTCTGTTAAAGCACGGATACCCGACATGAATGCTCGCCATATACTGATCCTGGGGCTTCTCGCCATCTCCGCTTCGATTGCCCGGGCGCAGCGCCCCGCACGCCCCAGGCTTCAGTCCCTCTTCACGCCGATCTCCGGCCCGCTCGACTACACGCCGCAGGCGTTCGACGTGATCCATTACGATGCGCAGCTCGATCTGACGGCCGCGCCGCAGAAGAGCATAAGCGGAGCCTGCATCATTACGATCGTCTGGGTGAGGAACCCATCATCCGGCCCGTTCTATTTTCATCTCCGCGATCTTCAGATCACCGCCGCCTACTACAACACCGCGATGGCAACGCCGGTGGTTGAGGGGACGCCGGAATCGGCCACGTACCACTACAGAATCGATCCGCCGGTCACGGCACGGATCGGCGATACGGCAAGGATCAGGATAGAGTACAACGGCACGATGACCGATGAATTGGGGGATGGCTACTGGGGGGGCGTCACCTCCTCCGACAGCGCCGTCTTCGCCATGGGGGTCGGCTTCTACAACAACTATGTCTCCTCCACGCAGCACTGGCTCCCCTGCTACGATCATCCATCCGACAAGGCGACCTTCCGAGGCCGGTTCCGCGTGCGGAAGGGATTTGCCGTTGCCTCAAACGGGCTGGTGACGGTGACGCCGGAGAGCGACAGCACAACGATCTACGACTGGCGCACCGATATCCCATGCGCCACCTATCTCCTCACCTTCGCCGCCGGCAAGTACGTGCCGATGGATATCACCCAGACTCCCGTGCCGATGGTGGTCTACTCCCGGACACGTGATACCGCCGCCAACCGCAAATCGTTCAGGCTCCTTCCGCGAATGGTGGATGCGTTCGCGCGACGGTTCGGGGCGTATCCGTTCGAGAAGGTCGGCTATGTCAACACGACGCTCGGCGCGATGGAACATCAGACGATGGTCTCCTTCAACACCAGCCTCTCGCAGTCCGGCGATACCGTCAACTCCACCGGCGCGCATGAGCTTTCCCACCAGTGGTTCGGCGATCTGGTCTCCCCGCGCGACTTCCGGGAAGCATGGCTGAACGAGAGCTTCGCGGTCTTCTGCGAGACGATCTGGGCGGAGGAACTGAAGGGGCATGCCGGTTATCTGGACGCGCAGGAGAAGGCGCGCGTCCGCTATATCAAGACCGTCGCGAAGAGCGAGGGGGTGATGCCGCTCTACGATTTCCCCCGCGCAAAGCCCTCCTCCAATTACCCCGAGACGATCTATCAGAAAGGGGCAGTGGTTGTGGGGATGCTCCGGTACGAGCTGGGGGATTCCCTCTTCTTCGCCTCCATCCGCGACTACCTGCACCGTTTCAGCTACGGCGTCTCCACCACCGATTCCCTCCGCGCGGTGCTGGAGCAGGACGCGGGGCGGTCGCTGGGATGGTTCTTCGATCAGTGGGTCTATCAGAAGGGCTGGCCCGTTGTGGGCATAACGTCGCGATCGGAGCCATCGTCGGGCGGGATGAATCGCGTGAACGTAAAACTACGGCAGGTGCAGACGGTGGGGCCGGCGGTATTTACGCGGCTTCCGGTGGAGCTTGGCTTTGTCGGCGCCGGAGGCGTCACCACCTACAGAATGGTCACGATGATCAACGGCGTGGAGGAAGTCGCGTTCGATTCCATCCCGACCTTCACAAGCATCACCATCAACAAGGGGCCATCCGTCAGGGCACTCCTTGATGTTGGAACGGTGGCCGGCGTGGAGAGCGGCTCCCTGCATCCCGATTCCGCCACCGTGGAGTTTATCGTGCGGCCAAACCCGATCAGGCGCGAGAGTGCGTTTTCCGTGGAGGTGCATGGCGCCCCCGACTGCATCGGAATCGATTACGCGGTCTACGATTCCTCCGGCCGGAAGCTGGCCGCGGGGAGAAGCGAGACATGCCTCTTCACCATCCCGGTGAGCGGGCTGGCATCGGGAGCACATGTGATCAGATTTACATTGAAGGGACAGCATTACGATGTCCCGGCAATTATCGCGCGATAACCCCGCGCGCAACCATATTCGTCAGGAGATGATCCGATGACATCGAACGAGCTTGCGCGCCATATCGACCATACGGCACTGAAGCCGGAAACCACCGACGCGGAGATACGGACGCTCTGCGAGGAGGCGCACCGGTTCGGGTTTGCCGCGGTCTGCGTGATGCCCTACTATATCCCGCTCGCCTGCGCGGTACTGGAGGGCCTTGGCTCGGATGTGGCGCTCTGCGCGCCGGTCGGCTTCCCGAACGGACTTCATCAGACGGTGCTGAAAGTGGCGGAGACAAAGAAGGCGATCCATGACGGAGCGCGGGAGATCGATATGGTGTTAAACGTCGGCGCGCTGAAATCGGGGCACGAGCGGGTGGTGATGGCCGATATCCTCGCCGTGGTGATGGCGGCGCGCGAAGGAGACGCAATCGTCAAGGTGATTCTGGAGACAGCCCTTCTGAGCGATGAGGAGAAGCGGCTGGCGTGCGAGCTGGCAACCCGCGCCGGCGCGGATTTCGTCAAGACATCCACGGGGTTCGGCGGCGGCGGCGCCACGCTCGATGATATCCGCCTGATGCGCCTCTGCTCCGGCCCGAACGTCCGCGTGAAAGCATCCGGCGGCATCCGGGACCACGCCACGGCAATGGCGATGATCTCCGCCGGCGCCGCCAGAATAGGGACAAGCTCCGGCATGGCGATCATGGCGGAACACGCCGGCATCCCATAACCTCCCCCGCCCGAAAAATCCCCGCACAATTCCCCTTCCGCATGCAGCAAACGGAACCCATCGGCCAGCCTCCCCCGCGAAAGCTCCTGATCCTCGATCTGGATGAAACCATCATCTACGCAACGGGGAAGATCCTCGCGCAGCCGCACGATTTCCATATCGGCGGCAAGCGCGTTTACAAGCGACCCTACCTGAACCGCTTTCTTGAATTCGCTTTCGAGCGATTCGACGTTGCCATCTGGACGCAATCGCACGAAAAATACTCCGCGCCTGCGGTGACCGGCATCTTCCCCGAGCCTGAGCGGCTGGCATTTGTCTGGACATACAACCGCTGTACCTTCTGCGCCAACCCGGCCATGCGGCAGTATTACTGGGTGAAGGATCTGCGGAAAGTGCGGCGGCGCGGCTACAGGCTGGAAAACGTGATCATGATCGATGACTCGGCACGCAAACTCGAACGAAGCTGGGGAAATCTGATGCGAATACGCCCCTTCCACGGCGACCATCACGACAGAGAACTGGAATACGCCGAGCAATATCTCCGCATCCTCTACGCCGAGCCAAATGTCAGAACCGTCGATAAACGCTACTGGCGCGAGGAGATGCTGGGGGAAGAGATCCCAATCTGACGGGACCATCAGTTCCCTTCTCCACGAACCTTTCGGCTGCCGGGAGAAGGGAGCGGCAACCAGGGAAATTAGAACTACCGCGCACCATGATATTCCAGATTCCAGTTGGTTATGCACCACGATGCCGCGAACAAAAAATTGTCATAGCGAACGATCATCGATTCTCACCATTATTCCGTTCGCCTCATAAATTTCCTCAATGCGCTTTATGGCGAAGTCCGCGAATTCCTGATATGCTTTAAAAATCCCATTAACCGTAATGGAGAGTTTTCCTGCATGGAAAACGATCACTTTGTCATAGATCTTTATATGCTCTATTGCGAGATGCTTCTCTCGCTACGCTTGTTCAGGATGACAAAACGGATTTTTTCTTAGACGTGTTAACGAAAAACAAAAATTGTCATCCTGAACGCCAGTGAAGGATCTCGCCGGGACGGATACATGACCATTTTCGGGCCAGCACTTCCCACTTCACCTGCGAGATCCTTCCGCTTCAGGATGATAGGCCAAGGATATTATGGATAGCTCCATGTACGCGTATATAATTGCCTTTATCAGCCACGACTGAATGGCGCGATAAGGACTGCCGCAATCGTAGAACCCATCACGACAACAATAAGAATGGAGAGACCTATCCTGTTCGAAGTCGTTGTTCTGATTAAATATGATTCCACGGGATAATAACTAAACTACCACCGGCTAAAGCCGGTGGGTTGTATGAACGTCTTCAGATGAAGACGGGCGTTGATCTCAGGAGCCGGTAATCGTGAAATCTCCGTCCTTGCTGGCCTGATCCTGCTTGTTGATATA
>JBDSJW010000271.1:0-5872 GCA_039917235.1 Kapaibacterium sp. (SeqCode)
CTCGTTCGGCACGGTGAAGGCCGGCAGGACGGCCCGGCAGACGATCGTGATTCACAATAGCGGCACCATGCCGCTTCAGCTTCGCACGCCGGTGCTGAGCGGCGCCAGCGCAACGGAGTTCAGCTTCGGCAGCCTGCCGCGGATGGAACTGGCCCCGGGACAGACCGAGTATCTTGAGGTGGCATTCACCCCAAGCGGACAGGTCTCCTCGACGGCATCGCTGACGATCCCAAGCAACGGCACCAACGGTCCGTCGATCATCACGATCAACGGAACGGGGACGAAGACCCTGCGCATGGACGACAACCCGACTCAGACGATCGGTGGCGATCGCCATGGCGAGATCGTTCGCGGCGGGGATAACTCCAGCGTCGCGGGAACGGATGGCTCGGTGACGATCGGCGGCATCGCCCTTCGCCAGAGCATTCCGAACCCCGCCCGCGATCTCGTGGAAATCAGCTACAACCTCAACGATCGCGGCAACGTGAACCTTGCTCTGTATGACGGCAACGGACGTCTGGTAAAGACGATCGACGCCGGCATGCGCGACGCGGGTGAACGGAAGGTGCTGGTTGATGTTCGTGATCTGGCAAGCGGCGTCTACCACTATCGCCTGATGGTGGCTGGACACGTCCTGGATCGCTCGCTGACGATCGTCCGGTAATCGCCGGAAATCATGGGCGGCCTTCCGGCCGGATATGAACGTGGGGATGCAGAACTATCTGCATCCCCACATTGTTTTTACGGCGGCCGGTGGATACTTCCGCCCGCCATGCCCTTTCAGCTCATTGATCCCACCGCGGCTATCAGACTGTTGAAGGACGTCATCCGCGGCGTTGGCCTTCATCATTCGCTCACTGCGGCGTCGCAAAGGACGCCGCAGTCGCTCAGATTCGGCCGCCTTGCGGCTGATCGTTGTTGAACAGTCTGAGCATCTGGAGTAATTCAACAGTCTACTATCGTACCACCGTCATCGTTCCCCTCAGATTCCGATCCGGCATCCGAAGCGTATAGAAGTAGACACCGGCGGGAAGATCGCTTACATCGACCTGCCGTGCATGGCGTCCTGGTGAAAGCTCCCCATGAAAGAGTGTGCGAAGATCGCGGCCAAGCCCGTCGGCCAGCGTGAGTGTGGCGGGTCCGCCGTGTGGGACATCGTACGTAATCGTTGTCATGGAACCGCAGGGATTGGGCGCCACGGTGATTCCGGCGGCTGCACGCAACGCCGATCCTTCATCGGCACCGGCCGATTCCGGCATGTTCCAGATCTTCGCCGTGCTGTCGTAGCTGGAGGTCAACACCCTCAATCCATTGGGGCTGAAGACGGCCGAGTTGACCCGTTTGGAGTGGAAAAAGACGGAGATGACCGTGCCGGTCCCCACTTCCCAGACAATCGCCTTGCCATCGAAACCGGAGGAAACGACATAGCGATCATTTGGGCTGAGGTTTACGCTGGTAACCCGGCTGCCATGCGCCCGGAAGGTTCGGATCAGGCTTCCATCCGCCATATTCCAGACGCGGGCGGTGCTGTCGAAACTCGGCGTGATCAGACGGGTTCCGGTCGAATTAAAGGCCGGCGAGCCCACGCGATTGGCATGCCCCACCAGATTGAATTTCAGATTGCCGCTCCCCACCTCCCAGACCCTGGCCGTGGAGTCGAAACTGCTGGTTGCGAGAAGCTTTCCGTCAGGGCTGAACACCACGCTGGTAAGCGGAGCCACATGCCCTCGCAGCGTGTGGAGCAGCTCACCGGTTTCCGCGTTCCAGATCTTCGCGGTGCTGTCTGCCGATGCCGTGGCAACCAGCGAACCGTCATTGCTGTAGGCGACCGTGAAGACGGTCTGGAGATGTCCCGAAAGGGTATGAATGAGGTTGCCGGTCTTCACATCCCAGATGTTCGCCGTGGAATCGAAGCTGCCGGTGATAAGGCGCGCTCCATCCGGGCTGAACGCGGCGGACCTGATCCTTGCCCGATGTCCGTGCAGCGCGTGAAGCAGCTCGCCGGTGGAGGCGTCCCAGATCCGAACCGTGGTGTCGTAGCCGAGCATGGCCACCACTGAGCCATTGGGGCTGTACATGGAGTTGTAGACCCCCTCTCCCGGATGTTGCAGCAGATGAAGCTGGGCACCGGTGGAGGCATCCCAGATTCTGGCGGTGCCATCATTGGCGGAGGTCAGCGCGTATTTACCATCCGGGCTGAAATAGGCAAAATTGAGGATTTCGGCGTGACCGAAAAGGGTGATCTGAGCTGATAGGGGGATACCGATAGAGACCAGCGTGATGGCGGCAATCAGTAAAGCGCGAGCGGGGGTGCGCATGTAAACACTCCGTTTTGGATTGAGATGGGCTTGTTCGGTCCGGTCGGGGAATTTCAGCCGTTTCGCGGCACTGCGGGAACCGATCCCGGCGGGAGGTGATAAAGTTAGCATATCCGGCAGATAGATGCTCAATGGGACCGGCGTGCCCTATCTCCCCGCAACGCAATCGAACTCCCCCCGACGGGATGCGATTGGCACACTGGAATCGGTCGCGTTGACCGGGTAATAACAACTATCAGTGCAACGAGTTGCCAGCCGCTGATTGCCCCCACCGTGCTCCTCACGGCGTAACGCTCAACCCTCTTTTCATGCGAAGGAGGGATCGAACATTATTCCAGTTTGTAACTATTTTGAATCAAAAGAATTCCCTACATTGGCATCTGTTATGCATTTTAGGCGCATAACAGATGCTGTGATGGCTTGAATCTTGCGTCTTTACTTCCAACCGCCGTGTCACTACAGACGGCCCGCTTGGAACCCTCCCTTAAACCGAGGCCACGGCCTTCGATGCACCCCTCATCGATCGCAGTTTTCAGTTCTTTGAACTGCGCGGTTTTCCCTCCCCTGAATACAATTGCGTCATCGTGGTTCGCACGTGGATAGATACAGAATCTTCACGGATTGACCTCGGTTGGTTATGGCGCTTCGCGATGCTTCCATCGTGGTGGATCTGCCGGTAACTTCAGTTTCGATATCGGCGTCCCTCACGTTCCCGAACCCCTTGTCTTCAACCGTTGAACAAACCCTATATATCTATTACCATCCCTTAATAAGGGCGGATTTACCATGAGACGAACGTACACCCTACTTTTACTCGCCTTGCTGGCATTAGCCGTGCCGGCAACACAGTTGCGGAGCCAGGCTCTGCAATACGTTATGACGGTCGGATCCAGCAGCCCCAACTCGATGACCGGGGCCACCATTCTTATCCAGAACACACGGAGCGGACGGTGGAACGGCGGGTTTCAGGACCAGGTCTTCAACATCCCCATCGGCTTTACCTTTACCTTTGATGGCGTCGGCTACACCTCGCTCTGGGCATGCACCGACGGCATCATCACCCTTGGCAGCACCCCGATCAGCGATGGCGGACACACCATGACCGGTCGTGGCGCTACCAGTTACCCATTGATTGCGCCGTTCTGGCAGCAGCTTATCCTTTCCGGCACCTCGGCAAATCTCTGCCGCGTAAGCCCGATGCTCTCGTATATCACGACCGGCTCCGCTCCGAATCGCGTGCTGACCATTCAGTGGCGCGATGTGGAGCTGGGTGGATCGCCGGGCACTCCCGCCCAGGGCGCCAACGGATCGTGGAGCACCTTCCAGGTTCGCCTGTATGAGACTACCGCGAAGATCGAATTCTTCTACACGACGATGAACCCATCGGCACTTGCCTGCTCGCCGTACAGTGGTAACAGGTACAACACGGCCGCCACCATTGGTATCGCGCAGTCGCCCAGCCGCTATCTCAGCGTCTCGCTCGCATCCGGTTCCCCGGTCGCAAGCACTACCGCGGTGGACGACAACAATAACCTGCAGGCCACGCGGATCAACGGCAGCGATGTCTACACGTTTACCCCGTGCGCCCTTACGATTACCGGCATTACCGGCCCGAACAACGGCGCCCCTTCCACGCAGTTGAATAACGGCGATGTCCTGCTCAGTGGCGCAAGCGTCCAGTTCGGCAACTCCAAGGTCTTCAAACCGTTCTTCGCGAAGATGACCGATCCGTCGTGCAACCGCACATATACGTTGACGATCACCGGCCCGGCCGCCGCCGATTACTACTTCGGCACCCCCGGAACGCAGACGATCAGCCGCTCGCTCAACGGTGGCGTCATCGACACCGCGGCCATTACCTTCAAACCCACCGGCGGTGGGCCACGCAACGCAACGCTGACGATCACCGATCCCAACGGCTTCAGCCGCACTCTTGCGCTTGGCGGCTCCGCTCCGTTCATTAATTATACCGGCAACCTGGCCCAGGGGGCGCAGACGGTGCCGATGACTTCCGGCGACACGCTCTTCCTCGGAACAGCCGTGCCCCGGTTCTCCACGCAGAACTTCCAGCCGTTTACGCTGACCAACATCGGCGCATCGGCACAGCCGATCTCCTATTCCATCGTCGGCGGCAGCGGCCAGTATACGATTACCCCGCCGCAGACCCCGCTCGCAGGGGGTGCATCGACCACGCCGACCATCACCTTCAGTCCCGTTGGATACGGCGTTCAGCCGGCCAAGCTGACGGTAACGGCGGCGGGAACCGAGATTCGCACATTCGTCCTCTACGCCATCTCGGCGGCACCGGGCGGAACGTTTATTCTCAATTCGGCATCCACGCCGATCGATTCGAACACGATCCTCTTCAACAACCAGTACTCCTGCGTTGGCGAGGTTCCGTTCTCCTATCCGGTGTCGGTGACCAACGTCGGCTACGGCGCGTTCCTGATCAAGAGCATCGAGGCGTATGCCACCGATACCACGTATCGCCAGGGAACGCCATCGTATCCGCTGCTCCGTGATGCCAGCGGCAAGCTGGTTCGCCTGAACGATTATGTTATCACCGATCAGCCGCTTACCGGCCCTATCACGCCGGCCCAGCTCCCGACGTTCCCGATTTCGGTTCCGCAGGGGGCGACGAGGACGCTGTATATTACCTTTATCGGCGCTCGTCCGGAGAAGCGTTTCGCGCAGGTGGTGATCCGTACCAACGGTCAGAACTCCAGCGGACGTGATACCAACGGCGTGCTTACCGAGGGGATCATCAACTTCGGTGTCTACGGACGCGGAGTTGGCTCAAGGCTCTCGGACAACCTGACCGGCGGCCTGCCAAAGCCGATCGTCTATCAGACCACGAAGGTGGGCGACTCGACGAAGCTGGCCCTCACATTCGCAAACCCGGGACAGTGCAGCCTCCGAATCTCCCTGGCAACGCTGGAGATCTTCTCCGGTGACCGGAATGATTTCAAGATTGTGAAGTTTCCGACCACCGGCATCGATCCGGTGACGAAGGACCTTGTGATCGCGCCAAACACGACAAACAGCGAGCTTGAGATCCTCTTCAAGCCGACCCAGGCCGGATCGCGCAGGGCATCGCTTGCTCTTCGCACAAACGATTCCACCGTCTTCATCCCCGGACAGACCGATCGTGGTGTCTATTACCTTGATCTGTTCGGTAAAAGCCCGACAATCCTGACGGCCAGCGACCTCGACCTTGGCTCCGCCCTGATTGGTGGCGGCCCGGCCGAGCAGCCCAGCGGCGTTGTCCATCTGGAGAACACCGACAACCAGCCGGTCAGCATCACCCAGATTCAGATCACCGGCACCGATGCTGCCGATTTCGTCGCCGATCCGAACAAGGCATGGCCGACGCTGCCGAAGCTCCTTCTGCCGGGCGACCGGCTTGATCTGGGCCTCGTCTTCGCTCCGGCGGCTGGAACCCCGGGACCGCGCACGGTCGTGGTGAAGTTCACCCTCTCCAGCGGTGATGTCGTCACCTCCATCGTTACCGGTGTTGCCGGAACGCGAGAGATCGTCGTCACGCCGCTGACCCT
>JBDSJW010000272.1:0-5952 GCA_039917235.1 Kapaibacterium sp. (SeqCode)
CGGCGCTTCACATTGCGGGACGGCAATAATAAGGAACTTCCAGATGTGGTTTACCGATACCAATGCCTCTGCCTTCAGCCTCGATCGTGATGGCCTGGCACCCCTCACCACCGCTGCCGCCGGAAGAGGTGGGCTTCTCTCCATCGCCATCCTCGTCGCGGTATTTCTTCTCCTTCCCACCACATCCGATGCCCAGTATTTCGGGCGGAACAAGGTGCAGTATGAGAATTTTGATTTCAAGGTGATGAAGACCCCACACTTCGATATCCATTTCTACCCGGAGGAACGGGTCGCGGTGGATGACGCGGCGCGGATGGCGGAGCGCTGGTACGATCGCCTCTCGCAGTTCTTCGATCATCGGTTCGTGGCCCGCAAGCCGATGATCCTGTATGCCAATCAGGGGGATTTCCAGCAGACCAATGTGGTGGAGGAGATGATCGGCGAGGGGACCGGCGGCTTTACCGAGCCGCTCAAGGATAGGGTGGTGCTGCCGATGACCGGCTCCTACAAGGATAACGATCACGTGATCGGCCATGAGCTGGTCCACGCCTTTCAGTACGATCTTTCCCAGAACGCGCAGGAACAGCAGGGGCAGAACCGCATCAGCCTGCTTCCGCTCTGGTTTATCGAGGGGATGGCGGAGTATCTCTCGCTCGGGCGGGACGATCCGAACACGGCAATGTGGCTTCGCGATGTGGCGCTTCAGAACAAGATCCCCTCCATCGAGGATATCACCCGCGATCCCCGCTACTTTCCGTATCGGTACGGACAGGCGATCTGGGCCTATATCGGCGGGCGATGGGGGGATACGGTGATCCCGAAGCTCTTCAGGCTGGCCGTGCAGACCGATCTGGATTATGCCTTCGAGCGGATCCTGAAGATGAACGAGGAGACGCTCTCCAAGGAATGGATCGCCTCCGTCCGCGCCACCTACGATCCACTTGTCAGCACCCGGACCCGCCCCGATTCCGCGGGCGCTCCGCTCCTTCATGAGAAGGATGCCGACATCATGAACCTTGGCCCCGCCGTCAGCCCCGATGGCCGGTACGTGACGCTCCTCTCATCGCGAGGAGTCTTTTCGATCGATCTCTATCTGGCCGATGCCACCACCGGCAAGATCATCACAAAGCTTGTCAGCGCCGAGACCAACTCCCATTTCGACGCGCTCCGCTTTATCAATTCGTCCGGCTCATGGTCGCCCGATGGGAAGAAGCTGGCCTTTGTCACCTATGTGGAGGGGGATGATCAGCTTGCGATTCTCGATATCAACTCCCGCGATATCGAGCGGCAGATTCATATCAAGGGGGTCGGGGAGATCTCCAACCCGTCGTGGTCGCCGGATGGGAAGCAGATCGTCTTCTCGGGCGCCGCCGGCGGGATCAGCGATATCTACATTGTCGATGTGGCAACGCAGGCAGTGCGCCGCATGACCAACGACCGCAATGCCGACTTCCAGCCGGTCTGGTCGCCGGACGGAACCACGATCGCGTTCGTATCTGACCGGGGGACCGATTTCTCGGGGCTGGTCTATGCTCCGCTCAGCCTTACGCTGATGAACGTGGCAAGCGGGGCGCTGACGCCGGTCCCGCTCTTCAGCGACGCCAAGACCATCAACCCGCAGTTCTCCCCCGATGGTCATCAGATCTATTTCATCTCCGATCAGGATGGTTTTTCCGATATCTATCGCTATGCGCTTGACTCCAAAGCGATCACCCGTCTGACGCACGTGGCAACCGGGGTAAGCGGCATCACCGGGCTTTCCCCGGCGATGTCGGTGGCAAGGAGCACCGGGCGGATCATGTTCTCGGTCTTCAGCCACGGGAGCTACGAGATCCTTTCGATCGACCCGGCGCGCACCCCCGGCGATCCGGCAACGGCCGGCGCAACGGGAGTTGCAGGCGGGGGGATTCTCCCCAGCCCGCGCGATGGCGGCACGGTGAGCGCCTATCTGGCGAACAACGCCGGCGGCGGCCCAACCGGCCCCTTCCCGATCGGTGATTATCATCCCAACATCCAGCTCGATTACCTCGGCACCCCGACGATCGGCGTGGCCTTCAACGGCAACGGCGCGGGGCTTGGCGGCGCGATTGCCGCCTACTTCAGCGACATGCTCGGCTATCATCATCTGAACGCCGCGCTCCAGGTGAACGGCAGTTTTCAGGATATCGGCGGCGAGGTTTCCTATCTCTACACAAAAGGACGGTGGGGATGGGGGGCATCGGTGGCGCATATCCCGTATCTGGCGACTGAATCGGCGGTCAGTGATACAACAATTCTGCTCGGCAGCACCACCTATCTGGGGCAGACCTTCCACCAGTTTCTTGAGCGGGTCTTCGTGGACCAGCTTTCGCTGATAGGGTTCTATCCGTTCTCCACGACGCGACGGATGGAGTTCACGACCGGCTATACGCGCCAGTCGTATTCGCTCCAGGATAAGCAGACCGTGGTGGTCGGCAGTCAGGTTATTGGCGAGGATACGAAGGATCTGGAGGCGCCTGACGGGCTGAACCTGCTTCAGGGGAGCACGGCGTATGTGGGGGATAACTCCGCCTTCGGCTTTACGTCGCCGGTATCGGGGGAGCGCTTCAGGTTTGAGCTTGGCGGCACCGCCGGATCGCTCCGGTTCGGCACGCTGCTGCTGGATTACCGGCACTACTTCTTCGCCAACCCGCTGACGTTCGCGGTGCGTGGCTTCCATTACGGCCGTTACGGTGGTGACGCGGAGAGCAGAAAGATCGATCAGCTCTTCGTCGGTTACGAGACGCTGCTGCGGGGCTACAGCGCGTCATCGTTCGACGAGTCCGATTGTTCAGGGCCGAACTGCCCGGAGTACACCCGGCTGTTCGGCAGCCGCATCGCGGTGGTCAACGCGGAGGTGCGGTTTCCGCTGTTCGGCACGCGGCAGTTCGGTTTGATCAATTTCCCCTATCTCCCCACGGAGCTTGCGGCGTTCGTGGATGGTGGCACCGCCTGGACCAGCACGGAATCCCCCATCCTCAAGTTTGATCGGAACTCCACCGGGCGGGTGCCGGTGTTCAGCGCCGGCGTCTCCGCGCGGGCCAACCTCTTCGGCTATCTGGTGCTGGAGGTCTACTACGCCTATCCGTTCCAGCGTCCGACCAGGGGATGGCAGTTCGGATTCCAGATAGCTCCGGGGTGGTAGATCGTGGTTGCGGCGGGCTTCCCGGAATCAAAACGCTCCCGCCGTTCTTCTCACCGATGGAAACCGATTCACCGACAGCGCCGGCCGGGAACCCTCCCCGCCGGCGTTCGCACACATTCCAAGGACCGTAGCTCTCTTGAACGTCATAAGGCTCTTTCGCACAATCATCCTTCGTCATCTCCGGCTGGAGTGGGGGAAGCTTGCTCTTTCGGTGGCCGGGGTGGCGATCGGCGTGGCTGTCTTCGTGGCAATACGCCTTGCCAACGGCACCGCGTTCCAGGCGTTCACCAACTCGCTGGACGTGGTAAGTGGTCGCGCCAACCTTCAGGCCGTTTCCGGCAACGGCGTTGGGTTTGATGAGCGGTATATCGCCCGGCTGCGCGCCAGCAGGGCGGTGGAGGCGGCCGCTCCGGTGATAGAACAGTACGCCGTGGTGGACGATGGTTCCGTCACCGATTCCACCGATGCCACGCCGCTGCTGGTGTTCGGCATCGATGTCTTCTCGGAGGGGAAGTTCAGAAGCTATGCGTCCCAGGGGAAAGAGACGGGCGGCGGCGATCAGGATCTGCGGTTTCTGCTGGAGAAGAACGCCATCATCATCACCGAAAAGCTCGCGCGCCAGTATCATCACGCAAAGGGGGACAGCATTGCGCTGGTGGCAAACGGGAAACGGCTGATGTTCCATGTGGTGGATATCATCAGGCCGGAGGGGACCGCGTCGGCGCTCGGGGGGAACTTCGCGCTGCTCGATATCGGTGCCGCGCAGGAGGCGTTTGATCGCGTCGGGAAGCTGGATCGGATCGATATGATTGTGCCGGCGAAGGACCGGGAGGAGATCAAGGAATATCTGGCCCCCGACGCGCCAAAGGGGGTGGAGGTGCGGGAGCCGGAAAGCCGCAACGCGCAGGCGACGAAGATGCTCGACTCGTTCGATCTGAACCTGACGGCGCTCGGCTTTATCGCCCTCTTTGTCTCGATGTTCATCATCTACAACACGATGCTGACCAACACGCTCCGGCGGCGGCGGGAGCTGGGAATCCTCCGTTCGCTTGGCGCCACGCGCGGCCTGATCCTCCGGCTGTTTCTGAGCGAGGCGGTGGTGATCGGCATCCTTGGCGCGCTGGTTGGCCTGCCGCTTGGGATTGCCCTCTCCCGCGTGGCCCTGGAACAGGTCACCCGCACCGTCTCAGCGCTCTATATCCTGACGGTTGTCGATCATCTCAGGATCGATCCGTTCACGCTGCTGGTGGGGGGGCTTCTGGGGGTGGCGGCATCCACGCTCTCGGCACTGCCGGCGGCGATCGAGGCATCGCGCGCGCATCCGCGCGAGACATTTTCGGTGCAGTCGCTGGAGACGAAGGTGCGGCTCAATCTCCGGCGGATCTTCCTGGGGACCGCGCTGGCGCTGGCGGGGACGGTTGCCGCGTGCTGGCTGGGGATCAGGCTTGTCAACCCGCTGCTCGGGTTTGCGGGGGCGGGGCTTCTGCTGATCGGCGTGGCGCTGCTGACGCCTGCGTTTATCACCGGCGCAAGCCGCCTCTCCGGGAAGCTGATCAAGCGACTGTTCGGGATCGAGGGGGAGCTGGCGAACGCCTATCTCCAGGCGTCGCTTGGTCGCGCATCAACGGCGGTGGCTGCGCTGATGACCGCCATCGCCATGCTGATCGGCATCTCCACGATGGTGGATTCCTTCCGCAAGACCGTTGATTACTGGATGCGGCAGACGATCACCGCCGATCTCTACATGACCGTTCCATTCGGCTCCGTTCCGGGGGAACTGGTGCGCTATCTGGATTCGCTTCCCGAGCTCAGGAACGTGGACGCGCTCAGGCGGATACGGCAGGGATATCAGGGGAGGACCGTGGCGGTGAGCGGCGCGCGGTTCAATCTTCCGGCGAAGGAGGCATCGCTGGAGTTCAAGGATGAGGCGTGGGATGTTGTGATGGCGGCGCTCGATACCGGGGCAATTGCCGTGAGCGAGGGATTCGGGCTGAAGTTCCACAAGGGGCGCGGCGACACGATTGTCCTGGCGACGCCGACGGGAAATCATCCGCTGACGATTGCCGGAACCTACTACGATTACAGCAGCGATGCCGGCTCGGTGATGATGCGGAGCGGCCCGTTCGTCCGCACATTCGGCGATACCACCGTGAACAACGTGGCCCTCTACCTCCGCGATTCCTCGAAGATCGAGGAGGTGCGCGCGAAGATCGAGCGGCATTTTGCCGGACGCTATCAGATCATCGTCTACTCCAACCTGACGTTGCGGAACCAGGCGCTTGCGGTGTTCGATCAGACCTTTGCCATCACCTACGCATTGCAGTTCGTGGCGATTGTGGTGGCGGCGATCGGCGTTGCCAACACGCTGGCGGCGATGGTGGTGGAGCGGAGCAGGGAGATAGGGATTCTGAAGGCGGTGGGGGCAACGGCGGCGCAGCTCAGGAAAATGACGCTTGTGCAGGCGGGGCTGATCGGCGTGGCAAGCCAGACGCTGGGGGTGGTTGCCGGGCTGGGGCTGAGCGCGATCCTGATCTACGTGATCAACCGCGTCTCCTTCGGCTGGACGATTCAGCTTACGATCTCCCCCGGCATCATCATTGTCTCCGGCGTGCTGGTGATGGTGACGGCGTTCCTGGCGGGGCTGGCACCAGCCAACGCCGCCGCGAAAAAACAGGTGGCGCAGATTGTACGGAATGAATAATCATCGTCTGTCGGATTGTCTGTCTGTCTGTCTGTCTGTCTATTGTCTGTCTGTCGGGGTCGGTTTCAAACCGACCCTTGTCGTTATC